>JBGPLV010000044.1:0-9852 GCA_041486625.1 Elusimicrobiota bacterium | reverse complement strand
CCGTCGCGGCAGCGACTCAAGCCGCTGATCAACCGGCCCCGCAGGCGGCGCTTGCCCCGGTGGGACCTGAAGCCACCAAAGCGCTCGCCGCGATTCGCCAGCAGATGCAGGAGATGCAAACGCTCCTCACGTGGCTTCGCCCGGTGAAAAAGCAGCCCTTCAGCAAGGCGGCCTGAGGTTTACCCATGAGAATTCTGAATATTCAGGACCAACCTCTTCCCTGCGCGACGTCGACTTCACCACCATCGCCGGGTCCCGATCCCGACCGCGTCGAAGCGCTCGAAAAAGTCGCGAAGTCGATCCTCCAGAAAATCCAAGACATCGAGGAAAGAATCAAGGCCTTGGAAATTGACAAAGTCGCTAATCTTCCTCTCCCTTCAAGGGAGACAGGCGCTTCCGCAATTTCCTATAGCGCGCCAGTCCCGCAGGTCGTAAGCGGGAGGACCGAGGTGAGGGATGGCCTGCCACCATCCTCCGAAACAAACCATCCCTCATCCCCGCCTTCTCCCTTGAAGGGAGAAGGGGTCACGTTTGATACCGACGCATTGAAAAAGGGCCTGCTCACTAAAATGTGGAAATACCTCAATGACCAAGCGGCTGCCTGAGCCGCTTTCCGCACGCATCCGCCGTCTTGAAGAGGAGCGCCTCTACTCCCGACCGGGCTGGCGGGTACCGGTCCGGACCGTCCGGATTGCCCGGTCTCCCTGGAATTGGCGCTTGTCCCTGAAGGAGTGGTTGATGTATCCTCTCATCAACGCTCGTGTTTGATTACTCCGGAAGCATTCACTTTCACTCCGCCTATTCCTACGACGCCCGAGTTCCCCTTCCCGAAATCCTGAAAGAGGCGGCCAACACCGGCCTTCACTTCGCCATCGTCACGGATCATTTCCGCCTGGACGCCCGCACCGACGGCCTCGAAGGGTATCACGGCAATCTTCTTCTCATCGTGGGGGAGGAGATCTCTCCCCGTTACAACCATTACCTCGCGTTGGGAATCCAAAAACCAATCGTCGTTTGGAAATCAGAGGCTAACGCGCAGCGCGTGATCGACGAGGTGAATGCCCAGGGTGGATTCGGGTTCATCAGCCATCCCGATCACGCCGGGGCCCCGCTGATCGGCAGCCGGGCCTACCCTTGGATCAACTGGGACGTTCATGGCTATGCCGGCCTGGGTATCTGGGATCTTATGACGGATTGGAGCTCATCACTTGTCTCCCCCTGGAGCACGCTGATGGCTTGTTTATGTCCGGCTCATGCTTTGAAAGGCCCGCAGGCAAAAACCCTCGCGCGTTGGGACGAATTCGCCCAAAAGGGGCATTGCGTCGCGATCGGAGAAATCGACAACCACGCCACCCGGCGAACGTTCTTCGGCATCAAGCGCCGGGTCTTTCCCTTCGATTTTGCCTTTCGCACCATTCGTACTCATGTCTTATTGGAAAAACCACTCACAAAAAATGCCGAAGAGGACCAGCGCGTTATTCTCGCCGCCCTGCGCCAAGGGCAATCCTATGTGTCGCTCGATCTCTGGAACGATCCCACAGGTTTTTCCTTCGCCGCTTACGATGAAAAAAATCGGGCATGGCAGGGAGGGGAACTCCAGCGCCAGGGCCAGGCCATCCTTGAAGCCAAGCTGCCTTATCCCGGCAGGCTCCGTCTCATCCGCGATGGCCGGGTCGTGAAAGAAGAAAGAAAACGCTCGGCCCTCCAATGGGATGTGGATTTGCCTGGTGTGTACCGCATGGAAGCCCTGCAACATGTCGCCGGCCGCTGGCGCCCGTGGATTTACTCCAATCCCATCTGGGTAAAATAACCCCATGAAGATTTTCTTTCTTCTCAATCCGTCCCGGGTAAAAAACCGGTGGGACTGGCGCGAGATGGCGGCGCGAAGCGCGAAGCGTTACGGCTGGACGCCGCGCTTCGGCGAGGTCGACCGTACGCTCCCGCACTCGACCGAACGGCTCCTCGATCAGGCCCTTGAGGAAGACTGTTCCCGCATCGTCGTCGTGGGAGGCGACGGGTCTTTGCACCGGGTGATCAACGCGCTGGCCCAGAAGAAAAAACTGAAGTCCGTGGAGCTGGCTACCGTACCCGCAGGCACCTGCAACGATTTTGCGCGGTTTATCGGACTGCGCCGCCGCCGTATCGAAAACGCGTTCCGCCTCGCGTGCTCCGGCAAGGCCCAGTCGATCGACCTTGGCATGATGGAGTCGGAGATCTTCATCAACAACGCCGGCTTCGGACGCAGACCTGCCGCGTCGGGCAAACGTTGGAGATCCCTGCAGGCTCTCCGTGCCTTTCGTCCGACAAACGTGCGCGCGCGCTGGGATAAAGGCTCCATTGAAGGATTGTTTTACATGGTCCTGGTGTGCAACGCTCCTTTTTTTTCCGGAGGACTGCATTTTTCGAAAAACGTCAACATGCGCGACGGCCTGCTCGACGTCTTCCTGATGCCGGCCATGCCCAAGTGGAGGCTCCTGCCGCTTCTGGCGCTGGGACGGTTGGGACGCCCGACGCGCTTTAAGCGGCTCGTGGCGCTCCGGGTCCCGCGGCTGGATGTGGAAGTCGACTCCGACGTCTGGCCGCAGGCCGATGGCGAACCGCCGTCGAACCCTGTGCGGCGCATCTCTTTTGCCGTCTCGCCGGAAAAAGCTATGATCGTGACCCCATGATCTGTGCCTTCCTCGATATTGAAACCTCCTGGGAAAGGACCATCACGATCATCGGGATTTATCGCAGCGGGGAAGGCACAACGCAACTCATCGCCCCGCAAATCAACCGGGCCGTGCTGCTCCAAACCCTTGAAGGCGTTGAGCGGATTTATACCTACAACGGCACAGGTTTTGATCTTCCGGTGATCGAACGATGGCTCGGAGTCAACCTGACGGGACTCGTTCCTCATCGCGATCTTATGTATGACTGTTGGAAGCGGAAACTCAAAGGGGGCTTAAAAGGGGTCGAGCGCACCCTCGGCATTCACCGGGATACCGAAGGCGTCGATGGACTACAGGCGATGAAATTATGGGCGGCTTATCAGCGTGGCGATAAGGAAGCCTTGGAACTTCTCCTCCGTTATAATAAGGAAGATTGCGAAAACCTCGAGACCTTGGCGCATAAATTTGGCCTTCTCCCGCATTCCGCGGGAGAAGGTGCGGATGAGGGCAAGGCCTTTGCCCTCACCCCAACCCTCTCCCACCTCCGGCGGGAGAGGGGACAAGCGAAATGAAAATATCGCAGATGTTGACGGCTGATCGGCCGCTATTTTCCTTTGAATTCTTCCCGCCTAAGGACGACGCGGCGGCGGCCCAGCTGATCGAGACGGTCACCCACTTACGAGAACTCAAACCCGACTTCGTCACCGTGACCTACGGCGCCGGCGGCAGCACGCGCCATCGGACGCTCGAGTTGGTCGCCCGCATCAAAAATGAACTGGGCATTGAAACGGCAGCGCATTTAACTTGTGTGGGCCATTCCAAAGCGGAAATTCGCGCCGTCCTTCAAGAGCTCTCCGATCGAGGCATCGAAAACATCATTGCCCTTCGCGGCGATCCTCCGCGAGGCGAGGTCTCGTTCAAACCTCATCCTGACGGCTACCGCTACGCCAACGAGTTGGCCCAAGAGGTGGCCCGCATGGGCTTCTGCTTTGGCGTGGCAGGCTACCCTGAAAAGCACCCGGAAGCGCCAAGTCTGGAGATTGACTTAGAAAATCTCATGCGCAAAGTCGACGTGGGAGCTTCTTTTGTCACCACTCAGCTTTTTTTTCATAACGGCCATTACTTCGATTTTGTGACAAAATCCCGGGCGAAAGGGATTCGTGTTCCTATTATCCCTGGAATCATGCCTATTACCAATTTTGCTCAAATCCAGCGCTTTACGGCTCTCTGCGGCGCCACGCTGCCTAAGGGACTCGAATCCGAATTAGCTTCCGTGCAGGCGGACGGAGAAGCGGTCACTCGTATCGGCATCCGCCACGCCGCGCACCAGTGCGAGGAACTCCTGCATAAAGGCGCGCCGGGCATTCACTTTTACACGCTGAATAAATCTCGCGCGAGCCGCGAGATTTTGCAGCATCTGCGCAACTTGAGGAGGTGACTCTCATGACCACCCAAATTCTCGATGGGAAGGCAATCTCCGCTCAGATCCGGGCCGAACTCAAAACAGAGGCGGCCGCCTTCTCTCGCCAAGTGGGCCGGAAACCCGGGCTGGCTACGGTCTTAGTCGGGGACAACCCTGCCTCGCACACCTACGTGACGAACAAGATCAAAGCCTGCGGCGAAATCGGGATGGAATCCATCCACCACCCCCTTCCCGCTTCCATACCGATGGCCGATTTGATCGCGCTCATGAAAAAGCTGAACGCCGATCCGAAGGTGGACGGGATCCTCCTGCAGCTTCCTCTTCCCGGAAACGCCGACTCGACCCCGGCTTTGGAAGCGATGGACCCGGGGAAAGACGCCGACGGCCTGCATCCGTATAACCTGGGGCAGCTCTTCGAGTACAAAAACTGGGCGGAGATGGCCTCCGGCAAGTCCCCGCTTTCCTGCACGCCGCATGGCGTCATCCAAATTCTTCAACGATCGAAGATCCCTGTCTCCGGCCGGCATGCGGTGGTGTTGGGACGCTCGAAGCTCGTTGGCAAGCCCGTCTCCATGATGCTCCAGGCGCTCGATGCGACGGTGACCATGTGTCATTCCCGGACGAAAAACCTGGAGGCTGTCTGCCGCCAAGCCGATATTCTCGTGGCGGCGATTGGGCAGCCGCGCCTTGTCAAAGCCGCGATGGTCAAAGAGGGCGCGGTCGTCATAGACGTCGGCATGAACCGGGACAAGGACGGAAAGCTTTGCGGGGACGTCGATTTTGAAGCGGTCAAGGAAAAAACTTCGGCCATTACGCCTGTGCCCGGCGGGGTCGGCCCCATGACGATTACCATGCTGCTGCATAACACGTTGCAATTGGCCAAGAAGCGAGCTAAAAAATAACGTATGTCTCACCGGTCTCTCCTCTTCTTCCTATTATTGGGTGCACCCGCATTCGCCTTCGAAAGCATTCAGCTTAAAAAAATCATCCCCGCACCAGCCGGCTCTAAAACCGCCTCTCTGACACAAATCGCGGTCGATTCCTCAGGACGCATCTGGGTCACCGACCCGGTCAACGACCAGCTGCACCAATTTTCAGCCGAAGGGGAATTCGTCCAGAGCCTCGGCCGCCACGGAATAGCTCCGGGTGAGTTTGCAGCGCCGCACGGAATGGCCGTGAGCGCAGACGGTCTTCTCTATATCGCGGACTCGGGCAACGGGCGCATCGAGATCTTTTCTACGGACGGGAAATATCAGGATTCGTTCGGCCAGAAAGGATCCGAGCCGGGACAATTCCGCGCCCCGTGGCTGGTGTCGGTGAGTCGAGACGGGGTGGTCTTGGTCGCCGACAAAGATGCGTCGCGCGTCCAGTTTTTCTCCAAAGACGGGGTCTTTCTGCATGCCGTCGATGTGGGCGCTCCGATCGACGGCATGAGTGTCGACACGGCCGGACGGCTCTATACTTCCCATAAGAAACTAAAGCAAATCGAACAGTGGTCTAGCGCGGGACAGCTTCTGAGAACCTTCACGGGTGTCGAGCCCGGCATGAAGGGATTCTCCGAACCCCGGAACCTTGCCGTTTCACCGGAGGGGCTCCTCTATGTCACGGATCCCGATAACAATCACTTCCGAGAGCTCGATTTCGCCGGCCATACGCTTGGCGTTTTTGGCCGATCCGGCTCAGGCGACGGCCAGTTTAAGGCCATGGAAGGCATCGCCGTGCTGGGCGACACGGTGTATGTCTGCGACAGTAAAACGAAGAGAATTACTTTATTGGCTTTGTCGCGGCAGAATTCGCTGCCGGTCTTGGCCCCTGTGCCCGTGGCCAGGCTTCAAGTCAGCCGCGAACCGGGATTGGAGCTGGATGTGGACCGCCTCGCCTGGAACCCGGACGGGACGCTGCACACTTTATCGATCGCGCGCGGCGAAATCATCACGCAGGACCTGGCCACCAAAACCACCTTTCAGATTGATCTGAAGAAGGATCTGGCCGTAAAGAATCCTTCCGGCCTGACGACCGCTCCTTCTTCCGGGGCCCTATTTGTGAGCGATGCGGGCGGCGACCGGGTGATCAAAATCGACAAGAAGGGAGCCTTGCTCCTGGAATTTGGCAAGAGTACCGCGATGTTTAAAAGCGGCCAGGGGGAACTCTCCAAGCCGCAGGGGCTGGCCTGTTCGCCGCAGGGTGTTCTTTTTGTGGCGGACTCGGGGAATAATCGTTTTCAGGCGTTTAACCACCAGGGGCTATTCCAATTTTCCGGTGGAGAAAAAGGAACGGGTCCCGGACAGCTCAAAACACCGACGGGAATCGCCTGGGACAAAGACAAGGTGTATGTCTCCGATGCCGGCAATAAAAAGGTGGCGACCTTCAGCACGTCCGGCCGTTTCCTGCGCGAAATGGGCACGCTGGGTCCGGAGACGCTTCAGGAACCGCGGCAGGTCGCCGTCGACCGCGAAGGAAATCTTTTTGTTTTGGACGTGGCGCGCGGACGCGTGCTCGCCTACGATCCCCAGGGCGCTTACTTAGGCGGCTTCGGGACCATTGGAAAAGCACCGGGCTTTCTAAACAAGCCCCGAGATTTTGCGCTCAATGAGAACGGTGATCTCTTTGTCGCCGAGGAAGGGCGCGTGCAGGCATTCCGCGTCGTCCTGTTGCCGCCGGCCCCGGCCAATCTCACCGCCACGAGCGGCGAAGGGTATGTCACGCTCAAATGGGAGCCTGTTAAAACACGTTTCCCGGCCAAATACGTTGTTTTCCGCAGCGCCCCGTTGGGGGCGGCCCAGAAAGTCAAAGAAACCGTGGAAACGTCCGTGAGCGACGATACGCTCACACCCGACACGACCTATACCTATACCGTCGCGGCTCAGTCCGTGCAGGGCGCGATCAGCCTTCCCTCGGCGCCGGTCCAGGCCATGGCGAAAGCGATCACGAGCGGTCCGCGCCTGGACATCGTCTCCGCCCAGATTGAGGATATCTTCTCCGCCCATTACAAATACTACAGCCGTGTGCCGGCGGGACGCGTGATGATCCGCAACAACGGAACCGCGCCCGTCCAAAAAATCAAAGTGCTCTTCGCGATCCAGGGCTACATGGATTATCCGTCGGAAACCTTGATTCCCGAACTGCATACCATGGAGCAAAAAGAAGTGTCGTTTCTGGCCACGTTTAACAACCGGATTTTGGAAGTGACGGAAACCACCCCAATCCAGGCACAGGTGAAGTTGACCTACTACACGGGAGACCAACCCACGTCCTTTGAGCGGAACCTGCCGTTCAAGCTTTATTCGCGCAACACGATCCGCTGGGACAACAAAGAGCGTTTCGCCTCCTTTGTGACGCCCAACGACACCCCCGTGATCGATTTCGCTCGCGGCGTGGCGGTTCCCTTCGGCGAGGCTCACCGCGGGGCGCCGCTTCCCAATTCGGTGTTGACGGCCTGGGCGGTGTTCAGCGGCCTGGGGACTTATGGAATCAGCTACGTTCCGCGGCCCAACAATCCCTATGACCGGGTATCGCTGGATTCAAGTACCGTTGACACCCTGCAGTTTGCCCGCGAGACCTTGGCGCGCAAAAGCGGTGATTGCGCGGATGTGGTGGCCCTCTTGGCGTCTGCACTCGAAAGCCTTACGGTCACCACCTGCGCGCTGGATGCCCCCGGCCATCTCTTCCTCATGTTTGATACAGGCGAAACCCAGAAGGAAGTTCTGGGATTTCCCGACAATATGGTCTTTCCGTACGCGGGAAGCTATTGGATCCCTATCGAAGCCACGATGCTCGGCTCTCCTTTTCTGGAAGCCTGGAAGCAGGGCGCGGAAGAATACCGCCGCTGGTCCGGTCAGGGGAAACTGCATCCGGTGGATATTCATATGGCCTGGCGGACCTTTGAACCGGCCACGCTTCCGGAAGTGGCCTCCGGAGCCAAGGCACCGGCTCGCGAGGCGATCGAGGAAAAATTCCTGGCGGACTACAAAGCGCTCGTGGACCTCAAGTGGCAGACGAGCCTTTCGAAAAACAAGCAGGCCGCTGCCGACGCTCCCGCATCAGGAGAACCCTGGCTCAGGCTCGGGTTTTTGGCGGTTGAGTTCCGGCATTATGAGGAAGCCAAGGAGTATTTCATAAAAGCCAGGAACGATTCCAAAACCGCAGCTTCCGCCTACAACAACCTGGGGAATCTGGCTTTTATCCGCGGGGATATGGAATCGGCGATGTCCAACTATACCCAGGCCGTAGAAAAAGATCCCTCGGACGCCGAGATTCATCTCAACCTCGCGCGCGTCCATATGAAACAGGGTCGCGCGCAGAAGGCCTCGGCCGCTTATGAGAAGGCCATCAGCCTCGACAAATCCCTTCGCGAACAATATCCGGATGTTTCGTCGCTTACTCCTTAGTCTCTTCGCCTTGGCGTCATGTGCCTGGGCGGCAGACGTGCGCAACGAGCTGCCGGCTCCGTTCAATCTCCAAGCCGTCACGCTTCAAAAAACCATCACCCTCTCCTGGCAGTGGCCGAAGCCGGAAGAGCTCCCGGTCTTCACGCATTTCGGGTACGAAGTGAAACGCTCTGACGGCAAAACATTTTTGGCGTCCGGCACGACTTACGCCGATGAGAAACTGGCTCCTGGATCCTATTCTTATGTGGTCAGAGTTCGCGGAGTGGCTAAAGAGAAGGGGAAAAAAGTGATCTACGTGAGCGACTGGTCGGAGCCCGCGACGGGCGTCGTCAACGCCACTTGTTCGCGGTCGCCCACCGTCGAGCTCACGGTCGAGCCCACCCAGAAAGCTTACTCCACCGTCTCCGCATTGCGTTTTCATGTGAAAGGGCGGGCTTCCCTTGAAAGCGGCTGCACGCTGGGCAACGTGAGCTATCATCTCGACACGGGAACGGGAATCGCGCACGGCGGCCCACTTCCGGTTGATGCCCACGGCCGCTTTGACACCTTTGTAAACGCTTTCGGTCCGGACGATGAGATCCCGTCGGGCCACGTCAGCTTTGCCATCACCGCCACCGCCGAAAACGAAGCGGGCCCCGCGACTTCCAATGCTTTCACCATCGACGTCTATCTCCGAAATCCCTACGCCCCGCATTAATTTTGATAGAATAAATTCGTCCCAATCCTGAGTCCTCCGAGACGAAATCTATGCAAACCACTACGAAAAAAGAGCGCGTCGACATCGCTGAGCTGCTTCGCCTGGAAGCGGAACGGCTGCGCATTCTGGATTTGAAAGCCATCACCCGGGCCGGGTCCGGCCACCCCGGAGGGACGCTTTCCTTGGCCGAAGTCATCAGCACGCTCTATTTCGGCGGCGTTCTCCGCTACGACCCCCAGGACCCGGGTTGGGCCAACCGCGACCGGTTGGTCTTAAGCGAAGGTCATTCCGCGCCCATCCTCTATTCGGCCTTTGTCGAAGCGGGTTTTAAGGGCTGGTCGTTGGACGCGCTCATGGACCTGCGTAAGAACCCGGACGTGATCGCGCAGGGGCATACCACCCGCGGGCTCACTCCCGGCGTGGACTGCTCCACGGGAGCGCTCGGCATGGGCGGATCCAAATCTCTCGGGATGGCGCTCGCGGCCCGCTACAAAGGACTCGACTTTCACACCTTTGCCATCATCGGCGACGGCGAAGCCGAAGAGGGAGAGACCTACGAAGCGGCGTCCAACGCGGCCTTGCTTGGGGCGGACAACCTCACCTGGATCATCAACCGCAACAAGGCGCAGCAGAGCGCTGGCACTCAGGACGTTTCCAGCATTCATTTTGAGGATATTTTCAAAGGACTCGGCT
>JBGPLV010000043.1:0-9927 GCA_041486625.1 Elusimicrobiota bacterium | reverse complement strand
CTCAGAAACAGGAGGAAGAGATTGGTGATGAGGTCCGAATAGATGGTCAGCCAGATGTACTGGTTGCGTCGCTCAACAAAAACAGGCCCGAGCTTCTCTATCATACATGCCTAGGCGGCCCGTCGGCCGGCCCCCGGTTGTGCGCTGCCGGGAGCCGTAACCCCCACGGCTCCCGGCGCGTTCTGAAGCTGATCGCGCTTATGCGCGTCAGCAAAGGATTGAAGTTTGCGCATCGTCAACGCGGGGACTTCATTTTGCTGGAGGCATTGCACGCCTTCGATAATGAGCTCCTCCAGAAACACCTCTTCTTGGGAATAAACGTTCAATTTGCCGGCGATAGGGAGAAATAGAAAATTGGCACTAAAGATGCCGTAAAACGTGGCCGTCATGGCGATGGCCATGGAAGCTCCGATGGTTTTGGGGTCGGTGAGGGTCATGAGCACCTGCACGACGCCGACGAGGGTTCCAAGCAGCCCGAAAATGGGCGCGTAGGCCGCCGCGCTGCGGAAAACGTTCGACACTTGCGAATGCCGGTCTCGGGCGAAGCGGATTTCCTTAATGAGGTTGCTGCGCACAATGTCCGCGGGAACCCCGTCCAAGACGAGGCGCAGGCCGTTGACCAGGAACGGGATGCGGATTTGCGCCAGATCGCCTTCGATGCTTTCCAGCCCCTGGCGCTTGGCCTTATCCGCCAGACGCACGATCGTTCGGACCACGGCGGTGGTATCGGGGCGAGCACCCGGAAAAAGAAATATGCGCACGGCGCGCAGGGCCTGGAAAATGACGCCCGACGGATAGCTCACCAAGGTCGCACCAAATGTGCCTCCGAAAACGAGCAGTATCGCGTGCATATTTAAAATCAGGCCGACCGAGTTGCCTTGAATAAGCACATACCCTACGCTGCCTAGCCCGATCAAATAGCCGATGGGCGTCATCCAATCCATTATTTAGTCCTCATCGACTGCGCGCTTCCGGCAACGCTATTCGGCCATCACCCAGAAGGCGCCGTCCTACATCCAGAAGACGCATCTTCGCGTCCGCCATCGCATTCCGATCGTCCCCGGCCAGATCCAGTTCCTGCTGCATGATCTCGCGCATCGCTACGGGGAGTCTCTTCAAAAGGACTTCGCGGATCTCCGATTTTTCATCGCGCAGCGCCAAGGCGGCGACCGGGTATCCGACTTCCTGAAAGACCAGCCGCAGGGCTCCGGCGCTAATGACGTTAAGGTCTTCCAGAAAAAACGTTTTGCGGCGCAGGGCCTGGGCGAGTTCCGGCGAGCGTTGGTTCAAAGTTCCCAGAAGGGCCCGCTGCGTTTGCGGCTGGGTCAGCTGATAGACAGACTGGATCCAATCCACACCCCCGACCAAATAAGGAAGCTTTGCTTTGATCTGCTCTTCGAGGTTTTTGACGATGTCGGGAGGCACCTCTCGGCCCTGGCTCAGTTCTCCCATAATCGTCGTCTGAACTCCTGGGTCGAGTACCCCTAGGACCTTGCTTGCCCATTCGGCAGGAAGATACGCCAACACCACGGCACACTGAGCGGCGGACATTTCCTTGAAGAGAATTGGAAGTTTATTGACCTGATCTTCGCGGATGAACCGGAACGGACGCACTCCCTCCTCGGCTGAATCATGGGGACCATTTCCGTTGGTTCCAGAAGCGCGGGACCCTCCGGCGGCTATCCCCCCGGCAGCCGCTTTGACGGGAGCATTCGACACGGTATAGGCGGCTTGTTCCCCAATCCGGGGCAACACCGCCACCAGTCGGTTTAAAAACGCGCGCACCGGCCCGAAAAGAAATGCGATAAACAACAGAAAAACCATAATGATGGCGCCAGAGAACATGAGCACCGGCGCGTTGGTGTGATCGGAGAAAGAACTCCAGTAGCTGCCCCCGCCTTGAGCTGAGGGACGGCTGCCGGCGGCCGAGTCTCCGCCGGTGCCCGTGCGACTCAGAAGTGGGGAGCTCTGGATCACCATCTCATCGCCGCGGAGAGGATTAAAGGGAATGCTTCCACTGATCACTTCCCGGATGCCTCGAATTTGGTCCGCGGATATATCGGGTGCCACCAGGATCGTGATATTGATGCGTTTCACCAGAGCTTCGGCCGAGAATGCGCTGACCGTGGTCTCGCTGGTGGATTCAGGAGTGGTGACAAACTCTTTTTTCCCAGGAACACCGGGCAGAACGTATTGATTTTGGCCCAAAAGCGAATTCCCCCCACCTCGCTTGGCCGTGGTCGACTTAACGCTCGGACGCTCACGGTTTTCCATCTCGACTTTGACGGTGACGAGATAGCTGTTCGGCGGCAGGGTTTTGGAGAGAATACCTTCAATTCGGCTTTGCAGTTGAGACTCAATCTGTATCTGTTCCTGCTCATATTTCGCGAACGAGAAACTTGAGAGAAGAAAGAGACCGATCAAGGACGTTAGAATCCGATGCCCATGTGTCGACGCGGGGAAGACGCCGTGTAGTCTCATGGAACGCTCACGACGCCCGGGGGCAACACCAGCACCTGCCCGACATTGAGCTGATACGGATTCTTCATATAGGCCTTATTGGCTTCATAGAGCTTCTTCCAAAGATTTCTGTTGTTGTAGACCCTCTCCGCAATGGACATCAAGGTGTCGCCCTTCTGGACCTTGTAGGTGAGCGCCTGCGAGGGAGCACGGTCGGCCTCGGCCGCGGTTTGGCTCATGAAGCTGTTAAGAACATCGTTTTTCGGGTCTTGCTCGAGCGCCTGTTTCCAATACTCGCGGGCCTGCTTGACCTGGCCCATCGCGTAATAGACCGAACCGAGGCGCGTAAGAGCCAGGGTGTTTGCCGGCTCTAGATCCAGGACTTCTTGGCACTCTTTGGCGGCCACGAGGTACTCGCCCGTATAGATCTTCTCGAGCGCTTTCTGCAGCTTCTGGTCAAGCAGGTTCAGCCGTGCGTCGAGAATCTCGGATGACTCGTTGGGGAAGGTCCTCTTCACCATGTCCACCAAGGCGGGGATCGTCTTATCGTTCACGTCCTTCTGCTGGGCGTAGAGCAGGAAGTTGAGAGACTTGGACGGGTCGTTTTGCATGAATTGCATCACGCCTTTGCGGACCAGGTCCCCTGAAGCGGTCTCGGCGGGCGGCGCCTGGGGGAGGATCGCCGCGACCGAATCCATCTTTTGCCGGAGTTCGGAAACCGTTTTGTCGGCGGGGTTCAGGCGCTCCGCTTCCATAAATGCGTCTTGGGATTGCTTGTAGTTCCCCTGCTTCACCAATTCGAACGCCTGCTGGAAAAGGACCTGGGCTTTTTGCCGGGCCGCGGCGCTGACATTCTGGACAGCCAGTTCGTCGGACAGAACTTGCGCGCGTTCGTCTTCGAGCGGCCGGGCGTCACGTTTGCGGACTTTGTAAAGCTTGATGAGGCGGTCGAGCAGCACGACGCGCTCCTGGAGGGAGATTCCCTGCTCAATACGTTTCCGGTACCCTTCCAGCTGGACGTCCAGTTCATCTTTGGTGCCCGATTCATCGTCATCCCATGTCCAGGCGTGCAGGCACGGAGCGCTCGTCGCGCCGAGGATTGAGAAAATGCCCAGGAAGAGAATCCATCTCATCTTTTTCCCCCTTTTAAGTGTAAGGCGGGTTTGTAAAATTCGTATAACGCCGCGGTAACAAGGTTGTAAAGAAATGTTAACCATGCTAATTTTTCCTTCCGAATCGGAACGTCATCGAGAGCTGATTCGTCCCGAAGGTGCCTTTGATCCCGGTTAACGGGTAAATCAACGCGTAATCAAACTGAAGCGATTCCCATCGGTAAGAGAACCCGATCGAAGTGACTTGATACTGGCGCTGCCCAAAACCTAGCCCGCCGCGGATCCCGAAACCGCCCCGGAGCCACCGCTCGCCGCCCATGTTGAACCGATACTCCCGGGAGGTAAATTCCCGAGCGGAGATTTCCGCGTCCACGGAGGAGGTCTTTGTTCGACGGGCCAGCCCCGCCTTATACACCGCGGCCACCTTGTCGGTATCGCTCGGAGAAAGCGCCATATTCGGGCTGTTGACATTCAGGATCGCCAGACCCACGCCATAAATCTTGGAGATGCGGTACTGGGCCCCCATATCAAAACTGGCGGCCGATTTGGACGATCCGTTTTTCGCAAAGAGAGGGTCGGGGGCGTTCAGCTGCTGGCCGCTGTCGGAGTTGATCGCATTTTCGGTGTAAATGTCTGAGCCGAAGGATTTTTTCAAGAATTTGATGCTGCCGCCCAGGTTCCATTTTTCCCGTATCGCCTGAGCATAATGAAACCCGAAGGTGCTTTCCGAGTAGAGATCTGCCAGGGACAGCGAGAGGTAACTGATGCCGAAAGTCCCGCGCTTGGCTGTGGGATGGCCGTAGGCGACAAAGTTGCGACCAATCGACGAGCCGTCCGTCAATCCGGAGTAAAGCTTGGCGTAGTAGGCGGTAAACTCAGACCGGTGCAGCTGAGCTAAGCCGGCGGGGTTGTAGTATGTCGAATAGACATCATCCGCGAGCGCCGTGAATGCGTTCCCCAGTCCGGCCTGCCGGGCGCCCGTCGGCAGCTCCTCGAAGGATGCGAAGGAGAGAGAGGGAAGGAGTGAGAGAAGAGCCAGAGACGAGCGGATGAGCCGACGAGCGGATGAGAATTTCTTTTCCCCCGCTCTCTCGCTCTTTCGCTCATTCGCTCGTTGTGATTGTGCACGCACGTTCCCTTATATAGGGGGGATCAGTCAAAGGAAAGTAAATTTTCTGTAACGACGATTTGCGTCTAGAAATAGACTTGTTTGACAATGCTGTGAGTTATTTGTGACTTGTTAATTGAGGTTTCTGTGAGGTAGCGACGATTTACAAGAATTTACTTGAAAATTCGGGTCAATTCCTTCATATGTCTAACGATAAAATCAGGTTTAGATTTAGAGAGTTTTTTGGGGTCTCCGATGTTCGATTGGATACCACAAGTGCGGGTGCCTGCTGCGCGCCCGGCCACGATATCATTGGGGCCATCCCCCACCATCACTGCACACTTTGGATCTATAAGTCGCATCTTTTTTAATGCATTCAAGATTGGTTCCGGGTGAGGTTTCTTATTGGGCAATGAATCGCCGCCGATGAGGATTTCGAAATAATCGCTGAGTTTCAGATGATCCAGGATAAATCCCGAAATCCGCACAGGCTTGTTGGTAACGACCGCCAGTTTCTTATGCCGAAAATGCTTGAGCATTTCCTTCACGCCCGGATAAGGGCGCGTGTGATCGAGGCATCGCTCGCGATAGATATGCTTGAAATTGATTAAGGCTTGATTCAATTCAGCTTCTGGGAGATTCGGCAGCGAGCGCTGAACAAGTTTGATGACGCCGTCCCCGACAAAGCTGGCTACCCTATCGTCGGAACTTGGAGGAGCGCCATACTGTTTTTGAAGGAACCGGACCGACAAGGCGAGATCGCGCTTTGAATCGATGAGCGTTCCGTCCAGATCAAAGAGCAGGGCGTCGATGGAAATCATGCCCGGACCCATTTTTCTAATCCAAGCCTCGAAAGCCGGTTATTTTCAAACGTCCAACTCCCCGTGTCGATGCCCTTACCGAGGATGATCACATGAAATGCAGAACCCATTCCTTCAGGATGGAGGAGATACCGCAATCCCCCTCGCCCGCGGAACGCGGGAGAGGGATGGGGTGAGGGCCGGGCCAAAGATGTGCCCTCATCCCGCCCTTCTCCCGACACAAAGTCGGGAGAAGGAGTCAATAACGGGGCTGCGCCTAACATCAAAAACGTCCCCAGCTCCATGAATGCGAGCGGGGTAAAACCTGCCGACCGAGCGTCCAGCGCGAGGCTCGTAAAATCGACGTCGCTGGTCCAATCCAGCGACGTCGCCCCCGAATGCCCTTGTCGGGGGCCCATCATAGTATCGATGGATCCCCCGCCAGAGACCGCGGGGGATGACGCATTGAATGGGTCGATCACCTTATGATCATAGAAACACCGCAGCGTCCCGCGCGTCCGCTCCGGCGCGTAATAGTCGAGGGCAGGTCTGCCATAGTCGATGAGGACAATCAACCCTTTCTCCAGAGCGCGCGCGGCCTCCGCCATCCAACCGGACATTCCAAGGTTCACCTCGGTCTCATAGCCTTCGGGTAGGGATACCCCCAGACGGTCGAAGTACGCTCCCAGATCAGGAGTCGAGGGTGGCCCCCACATAAATCGTCGTTTCTCCCCTGTTTCTTCGACAAAGAGCTCCCGGAGGCGGCCGTCTTTAAACTGCACGCGGTGAACGGGAAACGCGTCGATCAACTCATTGGCGAAGAGCACGCCTTGGGCGCCTTTCACCGCTGAAAGGTCTGGATAAACCTCCATGTTTTTAAGATGCTCGCGCCGGGCCGCGCTCCTTTCAACCGCGACGTAGCGAAAGGGGTGGCATTTGAGGATGTCCTTTGCCAGCCGGCCTTTGCCCGCCCCCGCTTCGATGAGCGTGAAGGAATCGGAATCGAGTTTCGCTTTCCAAGCCTTAAAGATCTCCGCCAGGAGCCGTCCAAATACGGGCCCCACGTCAGGCGCGGTGAAGTAATCGCCCGTTTGCCCGCTTTGGGCGGTCCCTGTCGAGTAATACCCCGCCGGGCCGTAGAGCACCCGGTCCATATAATCGGCGAACGTGATCATGTGCGACGTATTGTATAATTTGACCCATGCAGGTCATTCCCGGCAAACAGCAATTCGTCAGTTTTCCCTTCTTTAAGCTCGATCCCGCCTGGCGGCGGCTCTCCGAAGCGGAACGCACACGCGGCAAGAACGAATTCCGTGAGGTGGTGGAGGCGGCCCAGGAGAAAATGATCGTCCTGTCCTACAGTCTGGTGGGCGTGCGCGGGGATGCCGATTTCTTCTTCTGGCGGGTCAGCTATCAGCTAGAAGATTTTGAGGATATGACGGCCCAGCTCCTGAACACGGGCGTGGGGAAGTACCTGACCCAGCCCTACTCTTACCTGTCCATGACGCGCCGGTCCATCTATGTCGAGGAACATCAGCATGAAGGTCAGGAAGGCAGCCGGCTTTTCATCGTCCCAGGCTTGAACAAATATGTCTTCGTTTACCCCTTCATCAAGACCCGCGCCTGGTACGCGCTCGACAAGAAGCAGCGCCAGGAAGCCATGACGGAACACATTGCCATCGGCCACAAATATCAGTCGGTCAAGATCAATACGACCTACTCCTACGGCCTGGATGATCAGGAATTTATGCTCGTCTTTGAGAGCGATAAACCCGAGGATTTTCTGGATCTTGTGATGGAACTGCGCGAATCTAAAGCCAGCGCCTACACGTTAGTGGATACTCCCACCTTCACCGGCATCCACCGCCCGATCGGCGAGATCCTCGATCTGCTGGACAAACCACCCGTCACCGCGCAACAACCGGCATCCCGGTAATTGTCGTTCGGGGTTCTTCTTTGTCGCTCCTCTTGGGCGATAACACTTTATCCGTGAACGGACAGATTTTGATCATATGGCATTCCCAGCAGCGGGGGCTTTTGGCCAGGCAGATATAGCGCCCATGCAAGACCATCGCTTGGGAGAAGTAAATCCATTCCTTCTGTGGTACCACCTTGCAGAGTTCCTGCTCGATCTTTACAGGATCATCCCCGCGCGCCAGATGAAAGCGATTGGCCAGACGAATCATGTGGGTGTCCACCACGATGCCTGACGAGACCCCATAGACGGCCCCTAGAATGACATTGGCGCTTTTGCGGCCGATGCCGGGTAACTTCAGCAGTTCATCCATCTTTTTTGGGACTTCCCCTCCAAACTTCTCCACGATCACGCGGCAGGCGCCCATAACGCTTTTGGCTTTGGCACGAAAGAACCCTGTTCGATAGATCATTTGCTCAAGCTCGAGCGGATTGGCTTCCGCGAACGCTTGGGCTGTCGGATAGCGCTCAAAAAGCGCAGGCGTGATTTCGTTGACCGTTTTATCTGTCGATTGAGCGGAAAGGATCACCCCCACCATCAGCTGAAGGGCATTTTTGTGGTTCACTTCGCAGCGCGGCTTGGGCCAGTGCTTGCGCAGGAGGGGTAAGAGCTTCGTGATGAATTTGTTCTTCATTGAAGCTCTCCGGTCATCGGCACAAAGGAAACGGGAATGACCGGGCGCCTTTCCAGTTTCCCATCCCGTTTAATCATGAGAATCAGCTGTTGTGGTTTTGTCTGCATCCCGAGCGGAATGACCAACCGGCCTCCTTCCTTGAGCTGATCGACGAGCGGCTGCGGCACATCATCCGGCGAACAGGTCACGATGATCGCATCAAACGGTGCCTTGTCCGGCCAGCCGCGATACCCGTCTCCAAGACGCGTCTTAACGTTGGCATAGCCTAATTCTTTGAGGAGTTTTGCGGCATGATCCGCCAGCTCAGGAACGATTTCGACGGAATAGACTTCCTTCGCGAGCTCGCCCAAAATGGCCGCCTGATAGCCGGAACCCGTTCCGATCTCAAGGACCTTTTCCGGACCGTGCAATTCCAGAAGCTCCGTCATAAGCGCCACAATGTACGGCTGGGAGATGGTCTGTCCATATCCAATGGGAAGGGCCCGGTCGGCGTAAGCGTGAGGGCGGACATCGTCGGGGACAAAACGTTCCCGTTCCACCTTTTGCATGGCGGCGAGGACTCGTTTGTCTTTAATGCCCCGCAGTTCGATTTGTTTTTCTACCATCAGGGATCGGGCGCCAGATAGACTTCTTTGGCCGTCTGAACGAGTTCCACTGTGCGCGTCGTCATATGGAGTAAAAGATAGCCCAAGAGCAAGAGAAAACCAAAGTAGACGGTAACCCAGAGAAGATCCCGATTGGCCAGAAACTGCCGGAACGCATAGAGCGCGTTGGGAACCACAAGCAGCGCCACCAGGACAACGACAATCCCGAATATCCATAGCATAAGGCTCTCTCTAACGCCTTGTCTTGAGCCAGGGAATGATTTTCGCCAGAGGCAACGCATTAATCACGTCTTCTTTGGTCAACCAGCCCTTGCGCGCGATGCCAACGCCGAACGGAACGACGTGGAGGCCTTCGACACTGTGGGCATCTGGGTTGATGCTGATCCTAATGCCTAGTTCCTTCGCCTTGGGGAGCATACGCCAATCGACATCGAAGCGGTGCGGACTGGCGTTTAATTCAACCGCCACGCCTTCACTCGCTGCGGCCTTGAGGACTTCGAGTTGATCGACGGCGTAGGCATCGCGTTCCAGCAGGAGCCGCCCCGTCATATGGCCCAAGATCGTCACATATTTGTTTTTCAGGGCTTTTACGATCCTTTGCGTCATCTCGGATTCTCCGAGCGTAAAATTGGAATGCACTGAAGCAATGACGAAGTCGTAATTCGCCAAGATCTTATGGGAATAATCGAGGGACCCGTCCTTGAGGATATCGCATTCCGTTCCCCAGAAAATGTGAATCTTGAACCTTTTGCGCAATTTTTCGATCTCAAGCTCTTGCACCTTGACCCGGTCTTCCGTCAGTCCTTTGGCGTAGGCGGCGGATTTGGAGTGGTCGGAGATTCCCACGTATTCCCAGCCAAGCCTTTGGGCTTCGGCGATCATCGCGTCCAAGGGGGCGAGGCCGTCTGACCAGGTGCTGTGCACATGGAAAACACCGCGGATGTCTTTCGGTTCGATCAGCTTCGGTAGGTTTCCCTTTTCGGCCGCCTCGATTTCGCCACGATCCTCTCGCATCTCTGGTGGGATGTACTCAAGCCCCATCTTCTTAAAGATATCCGTTTCTTCCTTGCAGGGGATGAGCTTTTCCCCTTTGTCAAAGAGACCATACTCGCTCAGTTTCCAGCCGCGTTCAATAGCGCGCTGGCGCATGGCGATATTGTGTTCCTTGGAGCCGGTGAAATAGTGAAGGGCGTAAGGAAACAGCTTGTCGTCTAAGACCCGGACATCGACTTG
>JBGPLV010000042.1:0-9931 GCA_041486625.1 Elusimicrobiota bacterium | reverse complement strand
TGAAGATGGCCAAAAAGATGCGCCCTGAAATTCTTAAACTACCGAAGGAAAAGCGTCTGTCGGTGTGGAAAAGACTGATCTATGAACGCTAAAAACTCGCCTCCGGGATGGCTTCTCCTTCACATCCCACTGCTTGTAGTGTCGTATCTTTTACTGCTGGCGGCGACCATCGCGGGATTGGTCTTCATTGTCCAGGAACGACGAATCAAAAAGCATGAAGCGCTGGCGGTCACATCCCGGCTGCCCTCCCTGGACGCAATGGAACGGTTTATTTACCGGATGATTCTTGTGTCTTTCCCGCTTTTGACACTGGGCATTCTTTTGGGCGGGCACTGGGCGCTCCTTACACGCGGGCGTTATTGGGGCTGGGACCCCACGGAAACATTTTCTTTCGTCACCTGGTCCATCTACGCGATCTACCTGGCGTTACGGTGGAGCCGAGGATGGCGGGGCCGTCGCTCGACCTATCTGGCCATGGCCGGGTTTGGAATTATTCTCGTGACGCTCGTCGCCCTGCGCTTTTTCAGTCCGCTGCATACGATTGGAGGACATCACTAATGCCTTTCGTCCTGGGACTCAATCATCGCACCGCCCCCATTGGGGTTCGCGAAAAGCTCGCGATTCCTCCGCACCAACTTCCCGAGGTGCTCCAAAAGCTCAAGCAGGGGACGCAAACCGAAGAGCTCGTTTGTTTGTCCACTTGCAACCGGACGGAAATCTACGTGGAGGCAAAAAACCGCGCCCCCGCGAGAGCAGCGCTCAGTCGTCTCTTTGAGACCCACGCGCGTGTCGAGGGACTTTCGGACCATCTCTATTACCACGAAAGCGAAGGGGCCGTGCAGCACCTTTTCAGCGTCGCATCGGGATTGGATTCCATGGTCCAGGGAGAGCATGAAATTCTTGCCCAGGTGAAGCAGGCTTACCAAACCGCGCAGGAGAGAGGCTATACGGGGAAACTCTTAAACGTACTTTTTCAGCGCAGCCTTTATGTCGGCAAGCGCGTGCGCAGCGAAACCAGATTGGGCGAAGGCGCCGCATCGGTCGGCAGCATCGCCGTCGGCATGGCCGAACGCATCTTCGGGAGCCTCAAAAGCCGCACCGTAATGATCCTGGGCGCCGGCCAAATGGCGGAGGTCACCGCCAAACATCTGCTCGCACAAAAAGCCCATTCGCTTTTGGTTGCTAACCGCACCTTCGAGCGCGCCTGCGAGCTGGCCAAAGAATTCGGCGGGACGGCCATGCACTTTGAGGAAGGCCTTCGCCAAATGGTCAGCGTTGACATCGTGATCTGCTCCACCGCCGCCCCGCACGCCGTGATCACGCCACAGCACATACGGGATATTATGGACGTACGCAAGGGCCGGTCGCTTTTTTTGATAGACATCGCTATCCCACGAGACGTGGATCCAGCCGTAAACGACATCGAAAACGTCTACCTCTACAACATCGATGATCTCCAGCAGATCGTGAATGAAAACCAGGAACGCCGCTCCCAAGAGGCCGCCGCCGCCGCGCGCATTGTCCAGGAGGAAACGCGCGAATTCAGCCGATGGCTTCAAGCCCACCGCGCGGGACTCGCGGTCGCTCTCAAACACCGGTAAAGTGCCTGGCACTTTAAAAACGCTCCGACTCGGGTCACGAAAAAGCGCGCTCGCGCAGGCGCAGGCCCGCTGGGTCGCCGATCACATCCACTCCGCTTTTCCAGATACTCAGGTCCAGGTTGTATTGATCACCACATCTGGCGACGCGCGGACGAGCGGAGGAGCGGGAGAGCGGGAGAGCGGGGGATTAAAAGCTCTTTTTACGAAGGAAATCGAAGAAGCTCTCCTGGATAACAGAATAGACCTGGCTGTTCACTCTCTCAAAGACATGGCCGCCAAGCTCCCCAAGGGACTCGTCATCGGAGCCGTCCCGGTGCGCGAGGACCCCCGCGATGTCTGGATTTCAAAAAAGAATCTCCCTTTTAAGCAAATTCCCGAGGGCGCCAAGATCGGAACAGGCGCTGTGCGCCGGCAGGCCCAGTTGAGACGTCTATTGCCCAAAGCGGAACTGGTCGTGATCCGTGGCAATGTGGACACCCGGCTCCGCAAGCTGGCCGAAGGAGAACTCGATGGAATTATTCTCGCGTTAGCGGGACTCAAGCGCCTCGAACGGCAGAATGCGGTCACCGAGATCTTATCTACGGACCTCATGGTACCCGCCATAGGACAGGGATGTCTTGGCATTGAGGTCCGTGCAAAAGATTCGAACATTCTTCCTTATTTGAAGGTACTCGATCATCCGGCAAGCCATGCGGCGGCCTTGTGCGAACGCGCCTTCCTGAAAGAACTGGGCGGCAGCTGCCAGACCCCTATCGCCGGACACGCGTCGATCAACTCCGGGGAACTTATCATGAAGGGGCTGGTTATCTCGCCTGATGGACAAGACCTGGTCAGCGCGAAAGAAAACGGCCGACCTTTTGACGCCCAAGGGATTGGCGAACGTCTCGCCCAAAAACTTCTTGCCGCCGGCGCTGATAAAATTCTTCATTCATGATTGAAGTTCGCCATTTATCGAAAACTTTTCGGGTCGCCCATAAGGAACCAGGGCTTGCCGGTGCCATTAAAGGGCTTTTTAAACGCCATTACCGCGACGTTCATGCCGTTCAAGACATTAACTTCCTTATTAAAGAAGGGGAGCTTGTGGGATTTTTGGGACCGAACGGCGCCGGCAAAACCACCACGCTTAAGATGCTCTCAGGGCTGCTCCATCCCACCTCCGGTGAAGCGCAAGTTTTGGGGCACGTTCCCTGGAAGCGCGCGCGGGACTTTCAGATGCAGTTCACGATGGTCATGGGACAGCGCACGCAGCTCTGGTGGGACCTGCCCGCCTGGGATTCCTTCCTATTAAATAAGGAAATTTATGAGATCCCCAAGGCCCAGTTTGAGGAAACGGTGGAGGAGCTCTCCAGACTCCTTGAAATCCAGGATCTTCTGGAAGTCCCGGTGAAGAAGCTCTCATTAGGCCAGCGGATGAAGGCGGAACTCGCTTGCTCGCTCCTTCACCGCCCCCGTGTTCTCCTGTTGGACGAGCCCACCATCGGCCTGGATGTCCTCATGCAGCAAAAGGTCCGCCAATTCATCCTCGAATACAATAAGCGCGACAAAGCCACGATTCTTCTCACCAGCCACAACATGGAAGACGTTTCCGAGCTGTGCACCCGGCTCATTTTGATCAATCATGGCCAAATCCTTTTCGATGGTTCCATAACCGATTTTCAGGCCCATCACGAGCACAAGACTCTAACCGAAGCCATGCGCTCCGCTTTTGCATCCGCTCAACAAGTGACATGAGAAAATATTGGTTCGTTTTTTCGATTTATTGGCAGGAGGGGCTATCGCGGAGGGCGTCCTTTCTGATGGAACGCTTCCGGGCGCTCGTTGTCCTCATCAGTTTCTACTATTTTTGGTCGGCTCTCCTTAAACACCGCACGAGTTTCGTGGGGTACGACCGCACCCAGATGATCACCTATGTCCTAGGGATGAATGTTCTTCGGAGCATCGTGTTCGCCACCCGCACCGAAGAAATTGCCTCCGAAATTAACCATGGCCGTCTATCCGGCTACCTCCTGAAACCTGTCAACTTTATGCTTTACACACTTTTCAGAGATCTATCTGAAAAATCAATCAATCTAGTTTCCTCAATTATCGAAGTTTTTGGCCTTATTCTCCTCTTCCATGTGAAGCTTCAATGGCCACAGGATACCCAAACCTGGTTCTTGTTCATTACATCAATTATCGGAGCCACTTGGCTGTACTTCATTCTGAGCTTCATGACTGGGTGCTGGGGTTTCTGGACCTCCGAGTCGTGGGGACCACGCTTTCTTTTAGAGCTGTTTTTGGAATTCACGGCCGGCGCGTTTTTCCCGCTAGACGTGCTGCCGAAGCTCGCCCAGAAGATCATCATGAGCTTCCCTTCCCCGTATCTAGTTTTCTTTCCGCTTCAGATATTCCTGGGGAAGTTAAATTCGACTCAAATTATAAATGGGTTTTTAACGCAGGGCTTCTGGATACTCGCGATCTCCGGGATGGCCCGATGGGTCTGGTTGAAGGGGATGCAAAACTACAGCGCGGTAGGATCATGAAGTACCTAAGAATTTGGAGCCGTCTTGCGATCATGAGCTTTATGGTGCAAGCGGAGAGTTTTCTCTCTTCCTTTGGTTATCTGCTCGGCAAGCTGGTTCGGATTGGCTTCTTCTTGTTTTTTCTTTTTTCGATCTTCAAGCACACCGATGCCCTCGCCGGATATACGCTCCCTGAAGTCGCTCTCTTCTTTTTGACGTTCAACATCGTTGATATTCTGGCTCAACTGTTTTTCCGGGGGATTTACGGGGTTCGTAGCCTCATTAGGGAGGGGGACTTTGATTACTTTCTCATTCAGCCGACGAACGTCCTTTTTCGGGTGGCGTTTCAGACCGTCGATTTTTTGGATGTGGTGGCGATTCTGCCTGTATTTTATATCACTTTTTATGTACTCCGACGGATCCCTGGCAGTTTCTCCGGGTGGCGGCTGCTTGAGTACGGCCTCCTCATCCTAAACGGCATGATCATTGCTTTTGCCATCCATATTGCCGTAGCCTCACTGGCCGTCCTTACCCAGGAACTCGAAAACACCATCTGGATCTACCGGGATTTGATGACTCTGGGGCGTTTCCCGTCGGACATCTATGACGCCCCCATGCGCGGGATCCTCACCTTTATCGTCCCGGTCGCCGTAATGGTCAGTTTCCCCGCCAAAGCCTTCCTAGGGAAGCTGGATGGGGTCTGGATGGCCCATGCTTTACTGATGGCAATGACAAGCCTGGCCTTAAGCCTCTATTTCTGGCGTTTTGCTACCCGCCGGTATACGTCGGTCTCCTCCTAAGAATATTCACATCTATTTACAGGCATGTTTAAACCTTGACGTTTCCTTGACCTCGGGCTAGACTCGCCACAAGAACCGGCCACCCCTTGGGAAACCCAAGCTTGTGCGTGCCGGTTCCCTATTTGGATCAAGTTCTTTGGATGAAGTGTCGACGATAAAGGCATCCCTCCCCGCCATTACAACGTTGGCGGGTCCGCCAGAGCCGTAGTGGCGGAGAGTAATTGGGGTGAGTACGCAAAGCTTCCGGGCCCACTCGGTTTATAGCCGAAGGTTAGCGGGGTTACCGAATCAAAATGAAGAAAAAAACTCTTCTATTACTACTTTTATGCGCCCCGACAGCCAGCCAGTGGCTGGCAGTAGGGGCAGTCCCTGCACCCAGAATGGGTGGCCGGGACGCGATCCCTGCGGCCGCCTCTAGGGAGGGGGACTCATCTTCACAGGTGGGGAAAGAGGCCACAGGGATCGCGTTTTTACTTCCCCAAGCTGATACTAGCCTGTCCGATTTAGACGTCCGAGACGCTCAAAATAACCCCGTCAAGAGCCCCTCAGCCAGCCAGGAATTAGAAGCACTTTTTCGTGAAAATCTTGTAAATTTAACGGTTTTCGCAAGCCCTCATGCGATGACGGAAGTTCTCAGCTGGCTAGATTCATTTTCACGCCTATTTAACAAGCTGATCTTTATGAGGGTGTCCACAGCTTTTGGGCTTCTTCAAGATGTCTTTTTACCCCCTTCGAGGCGCTTTGTGCACAATGTTCATAACCTGTGCATAACATTTTCCGTCGGTGTTTTCGCCGGCTGTATGCTGCTCTCTGCTTTTTCACTTCAAAGATCTCCTCGTCAAGTCAATCTCCGCTGTTAATTCCCCCGTCAATGCCCTCGTCATTTTTCCATTGACGCGGGCCGGAAGTGCCTGTAAACAAGTGTCACATTTAGTCGAAAAATCAACGTAAGGAGAGGTTATGGATTTACAACTTTTCATCGGACAGGACATTTTCATCGTGCGCGCGCGCGGGCACGCGTTCGAGAGAACACTAAAGCGAATTGTTTTTTCAGCGCTTTTGATGATGCTGCCTGTTTTCCTGATCGCTGATCCAATTTCTTCCACCGATAAAGACGTCAAACTTCAATCCAAAATTGACGCGCACCGAAGACTATTTCGCCAGCATCTGCTGGCCAAAGATGTCGCCAAGATCGAACCTCTCTTGCAAGACACAGATCCCTTGGTTCGCTCGCAGGCTGTGGCAACCTTAGGCGCGATCGGTGGGGCACAAGTGGTAGGTGATCTGAAAAACGTTCTCTTGAACGATCAGGACGTCGGAGTTCGCATTTCCGCGGCGTTCTGGTTGGGGAGCCTGCAAGACCCATCGGCTTCAGGCACTCTCAAGCAGGCTCAGCAGAATGATTCTGACGCGAATGTCCGTGGACAGGCAACCGATGCACT
The DNA here is from genome assembly GCA_041486625.1 of Elusimicrobiota bacterium. Taxonomy (GTDB): domain Bacteria; phylum Elusimicrobiota; class Elusimicrobia; order 2-01-FULL-59-12; family 2-01-FULL-59-12; genus JANLWZ01. Next base: position 3,587 of record JBGPLV010000042.1, on the reverse strand, counting down.
GAGGAAAATCTCGACCCGCAAATGAGCCCTAAGCGATCCTCATCGCGCCTTCTTTTCTCCCTGGCCATGGCGGCTGGGGCCGTTCTCTTTGGCGCCGCAGGATCGCAGGCGTTTACCACTCCTTCGCAAGTCACGGACCAAGGATCATCGGAAAACTCCGGCCAGCGCCACCTCGTTCAAAACAATTTCGGATACTGGGCCGTCGTCAATATCGGAAAACCCGCCTTCGTGTATTCCTCAGACGGCATCAACTGGGGCAACGAAACCCCTATCTTCCCCGCAAGCGACTGGCCTAATATACTCGGCAATGCGGCCGTCTATTACGTGAAGGCGTCATCGGAGGTCTATGTGTTGGCGTCCCCCAGCCATATCCCCATTCCAAGTTCGCTGGACTCCGGCGGCGATTTCCTTTTAGCCAAGGCGGTGCTGAATACGGGCGGGCTCCCCGCCTGGACCACGACTTTCTTTAACATCGATGCGACTGTCGGAGGACGACAATTTTTTGCCATCGGGGATGGACAATTTTCATTCACCGTCACGGAAAACCCCGCCACGGGTGCCAAGATCGCGGGCTGGATCGCCGCCAACGCGCAAAGGGCCAATAGCACGAACCGCGCGTACCTCGTCACCCGCATCAACCTCACCAATTATGCCCTGACCAAACGAGCCGAAAACATCCCCGCAAACACCCGATTTTATTGGCCGCAAGTCGTGCAGTCGGATGCGGCGGGCGACGTGGTTGCCTTCTATAAGCAGACTCTAAACTCTCCAACCGGATGGTTTTACTCGGGATGGAATGATCTCGGCTCCGGGGCGCCAGACGTCGGCAGCGCAAGCGCCTCCCTGCTGACCACCGGGGAAACTCCGGCGGACGACCCGACGCATTCCGGAAGCTGCGTTTTCAACAGCAGTTTTTCCCGCGTGCATTGCGTGGCCATCGGCGGCGACAATACCCTTTACTTTTCCAGCGCCACGTACGACGGGACCACGCTCAGCATCGCTGCGGCGGCGCGCCCCGCCGGGGATGCCACCGCGACCTACATTACCCCTTCGATCGGTCTGTCCGGCGATACCACGGCCTATATTGTCTTCAAAAACACGGCGAATAATTTCGTCGAATACTATAAGGGAACTCCCTTGAACGGACCGGCTGCCACCTGGACCAAAACAGCCACCTGGAAAGGCGGGGATGGAGCAAATACATATCCTGTAATCACCTTCCGCGCGGATCCTCCCCTGCCGCCGCGCGTCATTTTCTCATCCAATTCTTCGGGCACCTCGTATTTCGACAGCATCATCATCAATTCGTCGCCTACGGTGACTTCCGTAACCCCGTCTACAGCCCCGATGAACAGCAGCACCTTCACCGTGACGGTGACGGGCACCAACTTCGGCACCGGCGGCGTCAACTACGGGATAGGCACGCTGATCCAATACCTATACAAAGGAGGACCCCAAAGCAGCCCGGGACCTGTGGTCGTAACGGTTTCGAGCCCGACTTTCTCCTCCACGGTGCTGACGGCAACAGTGACCATCAGTAACGGCGTGGGAACTTTCGATTCGAACAATTCGACATCCAGCCCACGCTTTGATCTGCAGGTCGTTAACCCCGACGGCCAGAATTCCACGCCGCCCACCAGCTCTACATTCGTCATCCCGGCCCCGAACATTTCCACCGCATACGAAGACTCCGCGAGCCACTTCCTCACGTCAAACACGTATGACTACATTATCAACAACACGAGCGCCACGTTCATGGCTTGGAAGAACGTTAGCAGCACCGTGACCACCTCCTTTGGAAGTTCAGACATCACGGTCACCTCTACGACGTATGTTTCAAGCAGCCAAACACGCGCGAGCATCGTTGTCGGCAATGCCATCACGGGAGGGCCCTACAGTATTACGGTCACTAACCCGGACAACCAGACCAAGACCCTTTCCAGCACTTTCACCATCCCCGCGCCGGTCTTGTCGAGCGCCTTTATTGTGGGATTGTCCTCGAACTCGGCAGGTATCGAGCCTGTAATCCCGGAAGGGACAGCGCGTCCCACGCGGCAGCTGACCATCACCGGAAGCGGCTTTGAAAACTGGACCACGCGCACGGCCTCCATCACCGTGACAGGAGCAGGCATAACAGTCTCCTCTATCACCTATACCAACAGCACCACGTTTGTAGCCAATTTAAGCGTATCCACAAGCGCCGCCGCCGGCGCCTACAACGTTCGCGTAACGAATGCCGATGGGCAGCAGTCCGCCGCCATTCTGAATAGCACCTTTACCGTAACGGTCCCGACCGCCACCATCACCTATCCTGTTTCCTTTGTGACAGGGGTTGGAGGGGTCAACTTCTCGACCGGAGTGGCGTCCATTACCGGAACGGCGAGTTTCTCACCCAACGCCACACAAACCTCACTTATCGCCACACAGGCTAAAATCACTCGCGTGGGTGACGGACAAATCTGGAACGGCGGAGCGTTCCAACCTTCCGGGGCTTTCGGATCGCCCGCCTCCGAGACGTCCTGGCAGAGCGCCGATAGTGGGGGGACAACTCCCTGGACGTATACGGGATTCGCTGTTGGCTCCCAGGCGAACGGCCAGACCTATACTCTCCAATCGCGGGCACGAACGGCTGATAACGGCTGGTCGTTGCCCTCGACCGGAATCACCTATACCGTGGATAAAGCGGCCCCGGAATCGGTGGCCGTGAGCTACCCCGTGCCTCAAACTTCCAACAACGCCGGCGCGCTGACCTTCATCAATCTGCAAACCTCAGATGCCGGAAGCGGCGTGTCGAAGGTGCAGACGTATGTCGTTGACCTCTCTTCCTTTTCGGGCAACTATTATTGGACCGGGACGGCCTGGACCAACGTGGGTTCGCCCGTTTGGATCACGACGACGACCGGCGTCAACCCACAGATGCAATTTGCCCCGCCCGTCACCAACGCGAGCATTTCCTTCAACTCAACGACCAATCCCAAAATCCCTTCATGGACTGATGGGCACAAGTACGGTATCGCCGTGGCCGCCGATGATGCGCTCGTACAAACAAGTACCGCTTCTCAGATCCAGTTCATTTATGACGTCACCGCGCCGACCTTGACCGTGCAGAGCCCCGTCATCAGCACCATGATTGCGAGCCCCAGCTGGTTGAAAGCTTTAACAACCATTTCAGGGCTGGACACGGATAATGTGAGCGATATCATCAACAACCGGACCATTTTCATCCAAGTGGTTCAGGACGGCGCGTATTATTTAAAGCCCACGTTTGGCTCCTTTGGCACGAATGCAACGCAATTTGAGGTCGGCGTTTCTACGGATTGGGTCCAGGTCCAGACAACGGCGGACTCCTGGTCTTTGAACACCTCTGCCGTGGTTTGGAAAGTGGGTTCGAGCTATTCGATAGCGGTTTATGTGCAGGATGGAGCCACGAACGCGACGGGCACCTCGGTGGCGCCTGCATATATCGGCTATTTCAAGTTCGACTCCAACCCCCCGACTTCCAGCATCACGTTCCCCACAACCATCGCCACTCCCAACGCTTTCGGCCTGAATTCGCTCAGTACATTCTGGGGCCCAGCGGCGGACGG
>JBGPLV010000041.1:0-9992 GCA_041486625.1 Elusimicrobiota bacterium | reverse complement strand
GAACTGGTGAAGAAGTATCTCGGCATGGTCGTTCCGTACACGGACAACTATTATGCCGCGCTCAACTCCGCCGTCTTCACCGATGGTTCGTTCTGCTACATCCCCAAGGGCGTGCGTTGTCCGATGGAGCTGTCCACCTACTTCCGCATCAACGCGAAAGAGACCGGACAATTCGAGCGGACCCTCATAGTCGCCGAGGAAGGTGCGTCAGTCTGCTACCTCGAAGGCTGCACGGCGCCGATGCGCGACGAGAACCAGCTTCACGCAGCGGTCGTCGAGCTGATTGCGCTCGACAACGCCCAGATCAAGTACTCGACCATTCAAAACTGGTACCCCGGCGACAAAAACGGCAAGGGGGGCATCTACAATTTCGTCACCAAGCGCGGCCTTTGCAAAGGGGCCAACTCCAAGATCTCCTGGACCCAGGTGGAGACGGGTTCGGCCATCACTTGGAAGTATCCAAGCTGCATTCTCAAAGGGGACAATTCGGTAGGGGAGTTCTACTCGGTCGCCCTGACCAACCATTATCAGCAGGCGGACACCGGCACCAAGATGATTCATGTGGGGAAAAACACCAAGAGTACGATTGTATCGAAGGGCATCTCGGCCGGTCACGGTCAGAACACCTATCGTGGAATGGTGAAGATCCTGCAAGGCGCGACGGGCGCCCGGAACTACTCCCAATGTGACTCGCTCCTGATGAGCGAACTCTGCGGCGCGCACACCTTTCCCAAGATCGAGGTGAACGACTCCACCGCCCAGATGGAGCATGAGGCCTCGACCTCCAAGATTTCGGACGACCAGCTTTTCTACTGCAAAAGCCGCGGGCTTTCCGCGGAAGACGCCGTGAGCATGATCGTGAACGGTTTCTGCAAGCAAGTCTTCAAGGAACTTCCGATGGAGTTCGCGGTCGAAGCCCAGAAACTCCTGTCGGTCAGTCTTGAAGGTGCCGTCGGATAATTCACCCAAAGGAAAATTCCATGTTAGAGATTAAAAATTTAGAGGCCAGTGTCGGAAATAAACAAATCCTTCGCGGGATCAACCTTTCGGTCAAGACAGGCGAGGTCCACGCCATCATGGGGCCGAACGGCTCAGGCAAGAGCACGCTCGCCAATGTCCTGGCCGGACGCGAAGGCTACACCGTGACGAAGGGTGAAGTCCTTTACGAGGGAAAAAACCTTTTGGAGATGACCCCCGAGCAACGTGCGGGGGCCGGTGTATTCCTGGCTTTTCAATATCCCATCGAGATTCCTGGGGTCACGAACAACTATTTCATGAAGACCGCGCTCAACTCGGTCCGCAAGTTCCGTGGCCTCCCGGAGATCGACGCCATGGATTTTCTGAAAGTGATCAAGGAAAAAGCCAAGCGGGTCGAGATGCCGGAGCCGATGCTGACCCGCTTCGTGAACGACGGGTTTTCAGGCGGCGAGAAAAAACGCAACGAAATTCTGCAGATGGCGGTGCTGGAGCCAAAACTTTGCATCCTCGATGAAACGGATTCGGGTCTCGACATCGACGCGCTTCAGATCGTTGCCAAGGGAATCAATGCCCTGCGCAGCCCGGATCGCACGTTTGTCATCGTCACGCATTACCAGCGGCTTTTGAATTATGTGCAGCCCGATTTCGTCCACGTGCTCTCGGGCGGGCGGATCGTCAAGTCAGGCGGCAAGGAATTGGCCATCGAATTGGAGAAAAAGGGTTATGGTTGGCTTCCCGCCACTGAACCGTTGGCGGGTCCGCCAGGCCGTGTGGCGGAGAAAACATGATATTCGCGAAAGCGCGGAACCTATCCGTTCTGCCGGCTGACGCGCCTCTGCGCATCGAAGAAGCCGCGGACGGGATACGGATCCATGTCCCCGCCGGCTGCCAGGCGTCCCTGGTCGAACGCTATGACCCCGAGGGCCCCGAGCCCTACACCACCCAAACGAAACTGCACGTGACGGTGGCGGAGAATGCGCGCCTCACCCACTACAAGCTGGTGCATGAAGGGCCTCAAGCGAACCACCAGTCGTTCCTGGAAGTGGATGTTCAAAAAGCGGCCTCCTTTGAGTCTCATGTATTTCTTTTCGAGGGAGCCCAAATCCGTAACACCATCCAGGTGCGAATGAGCGGTGAGGACGCGGAGTGCGTTTTAAACGGGCTCTATATCGGCCGCGGGCATCAGGTGATCGAAACCCACACGCTCATCGAGCACCAGAAACCGCGCGGTACGAGCCGCGAGTTCTACAAGGGAATCCTGGATGACCAATCGCGCGGCCTTTTCGATGGGCTGATCCTTGTTCAGAAGGAAGCCCAGAAAACGGATTCCATTCAAACCAATAAAAATCTTCTCCTTTCGACGGAAGCGCACGCGAACGCCAACCCCGAGCTCAAAATCCTGGCCAATGACGTGAAATGCAAACACGGCGCCACCATCGGACAGATTAGCGCGGATGCCCTGTTTTATCTGCGCTCGCGCGGCGTGCCGGCGCCTGAGGCGCGGCGGCTCCTCATATATGCTTTCGCCAGCGAGATGATGGAAAAGGTGCAACTCCCAGAAGTGCGCCAGGCTCTCTTCCCATGTCTGAACTTAGCGACCTCTATCAAGAAGTAATCCTCGACCACAGCCGCCATCCGCATAATTACCGTGCGATGGCGGATGCCACGCGCAAGGCGGAAGGCTACAACCCGCTTTGCGGCGATCAGGTGACGGTCTATCTTAAATTGGACGGGGACAAAATCCAGGACATCAGTTTCGAAGGACAGGGCTGCGCCATCTCGAAGTCCTCCGCCTCGGTGATGACCGACATGGTGAAGGGAAAGTCCAAAGCGGAGGCCGCCGCTTTATTTGAGAAATTTCGTCAGATGGTCACCGGCGATTCTAAAATTGAAACGGATCCGACAGACAAATTGACCATCTTTTCAGGCGTGTCGGAATACCCCACGCGAGTCAAATGCGCGGTCCTGGGCTGGCACACGCTGCGCTCGGCCCTCGAAAACAAGCAGCAAAAGGTTTCCACGGAATCCTTATGACGGAGAAAGCACCCGTTAAAATCAGCCGCGACCTCGAAGTCGTCCAAATCCCGGAAGGGTATAAGGTGCGCCTCGCCCGCGGGACGGAAGTTCGGATTATGCAGGCCTTGGGCGACACTTTCACCGTCATGACCGAATACGGAACGATGGTGCGCGTGGCAGGGCAAGATGCCGAAGCCATCGGCGAAACCCTAAAGGCGGCCCTCGCCGTAACGGCAGGCTCAGCCGGAGCGGCAGCGCCGCCGTTGACTGCGGATGCTGTCAAAGAGCAGGTTTGGAGAGTTCTACGCGGGGTCTATGACCCGGAAATCCCAGTCAACGTGGTGGATCTGGGGTTGGTCTATACGAACGATGTCACCCCTCTCCCCGAAGGCGGCTACAAGGTGAACGTCCAGATGACGCTCACCGCGCCGGGTTGTGGCATGGGAGGGGTCCTGAAGGAAGACGCCACGGTCCGCATTCTCACCGTTCCGGGTGTTAAGGCTGTAGATGTCCAAATGGTAGTCGACCCCCCCTGGAACCAATCGATGATCTCGGAAGCCGCTAAGCTCGAACTCGGCCTTTGAGTCCGTTTGACAGTCGGATAGGCGCATAGTAGAATCTCGACCATTATGGTCCTTGATACCGAACATTCGCAGGAACGGCGCCAGCTTAAGCGCGTCACCATCAAGCTTCCGGTCTCTATCGAGGGGATCGGCATTCCCAAATTTACCTGCGAGACCCTGAACCTGCATGAGCAGGGGATGGCCGTCACGTCGACCACCTTCCTGACTGAAGGCTCCAAAGTCACCGTGACGATAGCCTTCCCGCGCTCCATCATCGCGATCGACGCCATGGTCGCGTGGTCGACCGCCTTAAATATCATGGCTTTGAAGCCTACGCGCTGCGCGCTCGGTTTTAAATTCTCCGTATCGTCCTCTAAGGATCTCGCCGCGATCAAGCGCTTCGTCCGCAACCACAAAGATTAAGTCTCTCGCTTCCTTTTTCGCGCTTCTTTTCTCGCTCTTTCATCCTACTTCTCCACCTCCCGACCCCCCCACGGTCACGATCCTCTGCTATCACACCTTTGACAGTCCGTTAAAAATCCCTTATACCGTCGCCAGCCGGCGGTTCAATGAAGAGATGCGTTATTTAAGCGTCCAGAAGATCCCTGTCATTCCCATGAGTGCGCTCATCGATCATCTCGAAAAGAAGGCGCCGCTTCCGGACCGCTCCGTCGTGATTACCATCGATGACGGCTACAAAACGGCCAAGAACATCGCCTGGCCGATTATGGCGCGCTACGGGTATCCCTTCACGCTGTTTGTCTACCCGCATGCCGTCAGCCACTTGCGGGGAAGCCTCACGTGGGACGAGTTGCGCTTCATGTCGGCGCATGGTGTGGATATCGAGAGCCATTCGCTCACGCATCCGCTCTTGACCCATCCCGGCAAGCCGATGAATAAAAAGGACTACCGGGCCTGGGTTGACCAGGAGCTCTTCGAGCCCAAGCGTCAGATAGAAAAAGAACTCAAGCTCCCCGTGGTTGCTTTGGCCTATCCGTACGGGGGGTACGATGAGTTCATTGTAGAACGCGCCCGCGCGGCGGGTTACCGCGCGGCTTTCACCTGCGATGACGGGGACGTGGCTCAATTTACCGATCCCCTGCGGTTGAACCGGCGGCTCGTTTTTCGGCAAACCTCACCCAAGGCATTCGTTCATTATTTTGACTCAAAGCCCCTGCAGTTGGCTGACCTCTCTCCTAGGGATGGAGAGCGTGTGAAGGATGTCCCCAAAGAAATTCTGGCACGGATCCTCAATCTTCAACAGATCCAGCCTGAAACCGCCCAGATTCTGGTGGATAAGGTGGGTAAAAGGTGGCGGCCGGCCCCCATAGATGCCAAGACAGGCCTGATGCGCTTTCCGGTCCCGGCGGCCTCCAGACGGGGGTATTATTTTGTCAGTCTTGTGGCCAAGGACCGGGCTAACCCCACCCTCCAAAGGGAAGCCTCATGGCTCTTCATAGTTAGAAGAAACGTATCTAGAAAATAGCTATATTCTAATGTTGACTGACTAGGTCATATATGATATCCTTAAAGTGATCCCATGATGCAGATCAGTACAAAAACGGAGTATGGTTTGAGGTGTCTCCTGCGGCTCGCGCGACAGCCGGAGGGGGAGGCTTTGTCTATTACAGAGATCTCTCAGACAGAGCATGTCCCCAAGCACTACGCCCAGCAGATCTTGATGCGGCTCAGGCGCGCTGGTCTTGTGAGGAGCACCCGGGGCACGGAAGGTGGGTTCGCGCTGGCGCAGCCTCCCGCGGCGATATCGGTCGGACAGGTGGTCCGCGTACTCGAAGGGGCCCCTTTTCAGGACACTTGTGATCACTTCAATAAGAAAACGGACTGTGGCCACTTGGGGGACTGCAGCATCCGACCTGTTTGGCAGATCATCAGCCGTCGGTTGTGGGAATCTCTCGACCACATCCATTTGCTCCAGCTGATCAATGATGAGAAAACGGTGGGCCAGAAACTCGAAATCGAGCTCCCGGTTCTGAAATTCCAAGTATGACGGCTAAATCTTCTAAAGACCCCTTGATGGACCATTTCATAAATCCTCGGAATGTGGGGGAGCTGGCCGACGCCGACGGCATTGGCGATGTCGGCAACCCGATGTGCGGGGACATCGTCCGGCTCTTTTTGAAAATCAAGAACGACAAGATTGAAAAAGCGACTTTCAAGACCTTCGGATGCCGCGCCGCCATCGCCACTAGTTCTATTTTGACGGAAATGCTGAAAGGCAAGTCGATTCAGGATTCTCTTAAGATCAAAGAGAAAGACATGCTGGCCCAGCTGGGGGACCTACCGCCGCTTAAGCGCCACTGCGGAAAGCTGGCGGAGCTTGCGCTGCAATCGGCGATCGGAGACTATTACGCGAAGAACCGCGGCGACAAAACGTTAAGTGAAGAGGTGACGCGCCGCATCCGCGATCCCCGGGAATGGACCGCCAATCTCCCGCCAGAAGACGAGGCATTGAATTGAAGCACGCGATTCATCGAAATACGGTCGAACGCATTTCGGAGTCCAAGTCCGAGCCGTCTTGGATGACGGAGCTGCGCCTGAAGGCATGGGAAACATATGAAGCGTCCGATATCCTGCCGTTAGACGGAATCCAGGCGTTTGTGGAGCCCCCCAAGTCTTCTGTTCCCAGCCACCATTGGCCGCGTGACCTCAAATACGTAGTCGAGGAGCGGGGGGATGAGGAAGGGCTCATCGTTCAGCGGGATTCCACGGTCCTTTCCCGTTCGATCACCAAGGAACAGACCAAGCGCGGCGTCCTATTCATGGATTTAGGGACAGCGCTGAGGCAAAAGCCGGAGTTGGTCAGACGCTATTTCGGTCAGCAGGTGAAGTGCGAGGATTCCTTTTCTGCACTTTCTACGGCGTTCTGGAGCGGAGGGACTTTCCTGTATGTGCCGGCCCATGTGGAGGTGCAGTTACCTTTTCATACATGCTACTGGATGACGACGCCGCGCTCGGCGGTGTTTCCACGAACGCTGGTCGTGGCCGAACGCGGGAGCAAGGTTTCGATGATTGATGATTTCCTTTCGGTGGACTGGGACCAGCCCGCTTTGGCTGTGAGCGCGGTGGAGCTTGTCGTCAGGGAAAAAGCCCGGGTCACCTATAAGCAAATCCACCACTGGGGTCGCGGCGTCCGCCACGAAAACCGGCAGATGTCGAGCGTGGCGGCTTCGGGCGAGCTCGTGTGCTCTCAAGTCACAGATCCCCGGCCCGTCATGACGCTCGAGCGCGCGGCCGAACTTTATCCAGAGGTGAGGCTCGACTATGATCGATCCTAAGATTCTTCGCGCCGATTTTCCAATTCTCGCCCGCCAAGTGCGCGGCAAGCGCCTCGTTTATCTGGATAACGCAGCGACCACGCAAAAACCCATGAGCGTGATCGAAGCGGAAGCGCGTTATTATAAGGAAACCAATGCCAATATTCATCGCGGCATTCACACGCTTTCCGAAGAAGCCACCTCTCAATATGAAGGGGTGCGCAAGAAGGTCGCTCAGTTTATCGGCGCGCAGGCTCCGGAGAGCATCATCTTCACTCGCAGCACGACCGAAGCCATTAATCTCGTCGCGTTCAGTTGGGGACGCAAGTTCTTGAAGCCCGGCGATGAGATTCTTTTGACCGCGGTCGAGCATCATTCGAACCTTATTCCCTGGCAGATGACGGCGCAGGCCACAGGAGCCAAACTTCAATTTATCCCGGTCACCGCCGAGGGGCTGCTCGACCTTTCGCGTATCGATCAGCTGCTCACGCGGCGCACCAAACTGGTGGCCATCACGGGGATGTCTAACGTGCTCGGGTCGATCTTCCCCGTGCGCGAGATTGCCCGCAAAGCGGATGCGGTCGGTGCCAAGGTGCTGGTGGACGGAGCGCAATCGGTTCCGCATTTGGGAGAAAACGTATCGGACCTCAGCTGCGATTTCCTCGTTTTTTCGGCGCACAAGATGCTGGGGCCGACCGGGGTTGGCGTCCTCTACGGGCGTCCGGAAATTTTGGACGTGATGGACCCCTATCAGGGCGGCGGAGACATGATCCTGGAAGTGTGGAGGGATCACGCCAACTGGAACGAGCTTCCCTGGAAATTCGAAGCCGGAACGCCCAATATAGCCGGCGTGATTGCATTCGGCGCGGCCATCGATTATCTGAACAAGATCGGCATGGCCTCCGTGCGCCAGCATGAGAAGGAACTGACCGCTTACGCGCTTGAGCAACTACGGAAAGATCCGCAGATCCATATCTATGGGCCACTCAAAACGGAGACGCGCGGCGGAGTGATTTCGTTTAACTACGGCGCCATTCATCCGCACGACATCGGAACACTTTTAGATCAGGAAGGGATTGCGATCCGCGCGGGACACCACTGTTGCCAGCCGTTCATGCGTGATCTCGGGATCAGCGGCACGGCCCGCGCCAGCTTTTACATTTATAATAGTCGGGACGATGTTGATGCGTTGATGCACGCCCTTCGCAAAGCTGCGACGGTTTTCTCCGGCGTTTCGTCATGAGTTAGTCCGCTTTGGTATACTAAAGCATTCCAAATTTAAAAGGAGCGTACGCAACATGAAAAGAAAGACAGTTTCCGTATGGGTCGGCGGCGCAGCGGGTGACGGGATCGCCTCCGTCGGTGAGTCGCTCGCAAAGATTTTTGCCCGCAACGGGCTGCACGTTTACGCGTACAACAGCTATCAATCGGTCATCCGTGGCGGCCACGTGTGGTGGCAGATGCGCGCGGGCTCCGAGAAAGTCTACACCCAGCCGGAGAATTGTCATCTCTTGATCGCCTTGAACCAGGACACGATCGATCAGCATGCTTTAGGCGTCGAAGAGGGCGGAGGAATTCTCTACAACGCCGATAAACTTCAGGTACGTCCGGAACATCTCGTCAAAGGGGCCCAAAACATGGGGATTCCGATGTCGAAGTTGGCCAAGCTCCCCATCATGCAGAACACCGTGGCCACCGGCGCTTTCATGTTTTTGACGGACCTGCCCCTTGAAAGCCTGGAGAAAGCTATGGAAGAGCGCTTCGGGAAGAAAAAGCCCGAGGTCGTTCAACCCAATATTGACGCGGCTCGCGCCGGGTATCAATTCGCCAAAGAGCATTGGAAATCCCTGAATTTGGGTCTGGAAGTTTCCAAGAAACAGCGGCTCGTGATGACCGGCAACCAGGGCATCGCGGTCGGGGCTCTCGCCGCCAACTGTAAATTTTTCTCGGCCTACCCCATGACTCCCGCTTCTTCCATCATGCACTTTTTGGCGCCGAATGGACCCAAGTACGGCATGGTGATGAAGCAATGCGAAGACGAAATCGCCTCCTTGAACATGGCGGTGGGTGCGGGCCAGATGGGTGTTCGCGCCATGACGGCGACCTCTGGCGGCGGTTTCTCGCTCATGACGGAAGCTGTCGGTTTGGCGGGCATGCTCGAAGTCCCGGTCGTGGTGGTCAACGTCCAACGCGGCGGCCCTTCCACAGGACTTCCCACCAAGACGGAACAAGCCGATCTTTTCCAGGTACTTGGCGCCAGCCAGGGGGAATACCCCCGCATAATTTTGGCACCCCAGACCATTGAGGATGCCTATCACACGACGGTGGAGTCCTTCAACCTGGCGGAACGCTATCAATGCCCTGTTTTGATCATCTCGGATCTGATGCTTTCGGAACATACCGAGACCGTAGATAAGTTAGATTTGAATGTCCGCGTCGACCGCGGCGATGTGCTGACCGAGTGGACGGAGCCCACCCCTTATTTACGCTACAAGGATACCCCCACTGGAATTTCCCCGCGCGTGTATCCGGGGACCAAGAACGCTTCCTATGTGTCGGCTTCGGACGAACATAATGAGCGCGGCGAAGTGATCTCGGATGTTTTCACAGACCCTGCCATGCGCAAGAAAATGGTGGAAAAGCGCATGCGAAAAATTGATAACGCCAAAAAAGAAATCGCAAAGCTTTTCCCCGTCAAGCTTGAGGGCTCAACGGACGCCGACGTGACGCTGGTGGGCTGGGGCTCGAATTACAACCTGCTCAACGCGCTTTCCCGGCGCCTGGAAGAAGAGGGGACCAAGACCAATATTCTCATGATTAAAGTGATCGCGCCCTTTCTCTCGGAGGAAGTCTCCGCGATTCTTTCTAAGTGCAAGCGCCCCATCATCATCGAAAACAACTTTACCTCTCAGATGGCCCGGCTCATTCGTATGGAAACCGGCTTCAACATCAAGGACCGGATTCTCAAGTACGACGGGGAACCGTTCCCGGCGGGGCTGGCGTACAAGGAAGTCAAAAAGATCCTCGCGAAGAAAAACAGTGCCGCGGATGTGGGCGAAGTCGTCCGCGTCGGCGCGGCCGTCTAATCGGATTAAGGAGAAAATCGCATGGCTGATGTAGCCGTATTTAAATCGGAAGTAAAACCAGACTGGTGCCCCGG
>JBGPLV010000040.1:0-10018 GCA_041486625.1 Elusimicrobiota bacterium | reverse complement strand
GGAGACAATCACCGGGACGCCTTCGGCCGCGAAAAGAAACGTGCGAATCCCTCCGAAATTGGGCCCGGTGAGCGTGCCATCTTTGCGCGTGTCGGTAAAGAGGAGCGTTTTGACGCCCAAAGCAACCATCCGGCGCGCAAGATCATCAAATTTCACTGCCGAGATTTCCTTCCAGCCTGAGACCGTCACAAAATCCTCCGAGACATCGATGCTCACGGCAATTGCCTTGCCATATTTGTCAATCGCTTCCGTGACTAAATCGGGGTTGTAGACGGCTGCCGTCCCCAAAATCACACGATCCACGCCGGTTTTAAAAGCGGCATCGATCGCCTCCATGGAACGAAACCCACCACCGATTTGGATGGGCACCGGAACCATCTTTTTCATAAGGGCTATCTTGTCCAAATTCGCGGGTTTTCCTTGAAACGCGCCGTCCAAATCGGCCACATGAAGACTCTTAGCTCCGCGGTTGACCCAGATGGTGGCCATTTCTACGGGGTCCTTCCAATAAACCGTTTCCTGATCTTCTTTACCCTGGTAAAGCCGGACGCACTGTCCATGACGAATGTCGATCGCGGGAATTACGAGCACAACGCCACCTCGCGCACAAAGTTACGCAATAATCGCTGGCCTACGTCTCCGCTTTTTTCCGGATGAAACTGGCTCGCAAAAAGGCGGCCATTCGCAATCGAAGAACAAAACGGACGGCCATAGACCGTACTTGTGGCGACAAGCGCTTTCTCTTGAGGCGCAGGATAAAAGGAGTGCACAAAATAAAAATAATTCCCCTCTGTGACGCCCTTTAGGGCAGGCGTTTTCGCCGCGGGACCGCCATGCACCGTATTCCAGCCCATGTGGGGCACTTTTAAACGGGAAGTCCTGGACATTCGAAAGCGGATGACGTTCCCTTTAAGCCATCCGAGGCCTTTGGCGCGCGCGCTTTCTTCGCTGCGCTCAAAAAGAAGCTGAAGGCCGAGGCAGATCCCCAAAAACGGCTTGTTCCTTTCTAACGCGTTGATGATCGTCGCGACAAGCTTCTTCGCGGAGAGACGCTTGACGGCTTCGCCGAAGGCGCCGACCCCAGGCAAAACGACGGCATCGGCACGGCGGATGGCGTCAGGCAAGTCGGTCACCTGCACCCGCCCGCCCGCTTTCTCAAGTGCTTTAGCGACGCTGTGGAGATTCCCCATTTCATAATCAATTACCGCGATCAAAGGTTTCACGAGGCCATCCGGCAACGCAACGAATCCGTGTGGTATTCCATGCCTTCCGTTTGCCCCATCACGAGCGCCGCTTCCCAGCGGCCCTTTTCCCCAGGACGGGCTTGAAAACCGACGATGCTCGAGCGTTTATAAAAGGTGGCGACGGACAATCCGCTTGAAAAGCGCGCGGCGCGGTTTGTGGGAAGCACGTGAGATGGCCCCGCCACGTAGTCTCCGAGCGCCGCCGGGGTAGTCGGCCCGAGAAAGATCGCGCCTGCGTGCCGGATCTGCGGCAGATATCTTTCCGCGCCGTGGAAGAGAAGTTCGAGGTGTTCCGGTGCAATCCTGTTGGCTTCTTCAATGGCTTTCGGCAGGCTTGAGACGTAACGCAGTGTGACGCGCTTGACCATTTCCCGGGGCAGATTCCTTCCAACGCGTTGAATTAATCGACGATCGGTTGATAAAAGCAGCGCCCGGGCTTCCGGGTCGTGCTCGGCCTGCGCCGCAAGATCCAACTGTACGTACTCTGTTGGAGTCGACCGGTCCGCGATAACGACCACTTCGCTGGGGCCGGCCAGGGAGTCGATTCCCACATGGCCGAAAACCTGCCGTTTGGCTTCCGTCACGTACTGATTGCCGGGACCCGCTATGAAATCGACCCGCCGGACGGTCTTGGTTCCGTAGGCCAGTGCCGCGATCGCTCCTGCTCCTCCGATCCGATACACGACATCGCATCCGGCAAGAGAAGCTGCCGCTAAGACTTCCGGTGTGAGGTTTTTAGGGGGGCTTGCCATGACGATCCGTTTGACGCCGGCCACGCGCGCCGGGATCACTGTCATGAGCACCGTGGAGGGGTAAGGAAACCGCCCACCAGGGATATACAGCCCTACGCTCTCTACAGGCCGAATCAGCTGCCCTACACGAATGGATCCCCGAGGTTGAATCCAGCTTTGCGTCAGCCGGCTCTTCTCCAATCGGGCAAAGGTCTCAATGTTTTTAGCGCATTCTTTCAAGCTTTTTAAAAAACTGGGAGAGACTAAGCCCCGCGCCTTTCGTAATTCGGCAGAAGTAACGACCAAATCCGCAGGGCGAAGCGAAACCTTATCGAACCGCTTGGCCAGCCCACACAACGCGGCATCCCCCCGTTTTTGGATGTCGAGAAGGATGGTGCGAACGATGTCAGAAACGGTGTTCATATAAGTCAAAATTGTATCAAAATGACAATCTGTTCATTGATAGCTCGACTGCGCTCGCTATAACCCTGAGCGAAGTCGAAGGGTTATTCCTTCGACCTGATGATTCGTGCCCTTAAAGCCGATAATTTCCCTTCCATATTCTCGTAACCCCGGTCGAGATGGTAGACGCGGTGGATGACCGTTTGACCTTTAGCGGCAAGACCGGCCAGGACAAGCGCGGCACCCGCCCGAAGATCCGAGACCATCACATCAGCCCCGGAAAGACTGGCCACTCCCTGAATCGTTGCGGTATTTACCTTGATCTGAATGTTGGCTCCCATACGTTGCAATTCGGGCACATGCATGAAGCGGTTTTCAAAAACCTGTTCCGTCACCTGAGAGGCGCCGCTCGAAAGAGCCATCAAAGCCATCCATTGCGCCTGCAAATCAGTTGGAAATCCAGGGTGCACAGCCGTCTCTACGCTGACCGGCTTAATTTTCTTTGGACCCACGACCCGTAGGGTCCCGCTTTTCTGCTCGACATCAATCCCGGCTTGTTTCATCTTAGCGACTAAGGCCACCAGATGTCCCGCGTTAACCCGCTTTAAAACCACATCCCCCTGCGCCATCGCCGCCGCGATCATGTACGTCCCTGTTTCGATGCGGTCAGGAATGACCTCATGATTGGCTCCATGAAGGCGATGGACGCCCTCGATTTCGATGCGTCCCGTTCCCGCTCCCGTCACCCGCGCGCCCATCGCTTTGAGGAAATGGGCCAAATCGTCGATCTCCGGCTCCATCGCGGCGTTATGAATCTCCGTTTTCCCGGGAGCAAGACTCGCCGCCATCATGAGGTTTTCCGTCGCTCCCACGCTCGCAAAATCGAGATGGATGGTGGCCCCCTGGAATTTTTCGGACTTTACTTCCACATAACCTTGTTCGAGAGTCACTCGGGCTCCGAGTTGGTGGAAGCCGTCCAGATGGATGTTGATCGGCCGCCCGCCGATCGCGCACCCCCCGGGGAGCGAAGCTTTGACTCTTCCCAACCGGGCGAGCAGCGGTCCCATGACGACGATGCTGGCACGCATCTTGCGCACGAGATCATAGGGAGCTTCTGCATTCAGGGTGGAGCCTGCCGTCACTTCGATTTCATCGCCATGCCGCATGACTTTCTTGCCCAGAAAAACAAGAAGCTCGATGACCGTTTCGATATCATCCAAGTGAGGCACGTTGCGGACTTTACACGGTTCGTCCGTCAAAAGCGTGGCGATGAGAATGGGAAGGGCGGCGTTTTTCGATCCGGAGATCGTGATTTCACCCTTTAAACGTTTGCCGCCTTCGATGGTCAAAATATCCATTTAGGTTCCTTTCTTTTGGGTCTGAACGATGCGCGGCAGGCCCGCTAAATCCCGAAATATCTGGGTATTTATCCAGACTCTAGTTCTTTCCAATAAAGCCGCGATGTCACGCGACTGATCGGCGCCGATTTCGAGCAGGAGCACCCCTCCGGGTTCAAGGATGTCTGCCGCTTCTAGAATGCAGGGCTCGATGAGACGCAATCCATCCCGGCCGCCATCCAGAGCGAGTCGGGGTTCCCAGTGCAATTCGGGCTCAAGTCCTTCGATCTCCCTAGTGCGAACATAGGGAAGATTGGCTACCACAAGTGCGGCGCGGATATCACGCTTCCGAAGCGGAGCCAACAGATCCCCCTGCATCCATTGAACAGGAGCACCGCGCTGGACCCGCTTCTCGTTGGAGCGCGCGACGTTGAGCGCCGCGGCCGACTGGTCGATTCCAATGACGCGCTGCACTTTGGGATGCAGGGACAGGCAGAGCGCGATATTTCCAGAGCCCGTTCCGACATCGACCGCGGTGACAAACGTCTCGGATTGGTCGAGGATTCGGAGCGCTTGTTCGACGAGCAATTCCGTTTCCGGCCGCGGCACGAGCACGGAAGGGGTGATTTTGAGCGTTAAATCGCGAAACGGTTGTTCACCTGTGACGTAGGCCAGAGGCTTGCGCATCTGTCGCTCGCGCACCCAGCCCCGCAGGGCTCGAATCTTTTGATCCGGCAACGCTTGATGTCGGTTGAGAACCAGATGAGTTCGAGGCATCTTCAGAAACGCCGCGATCAAAAATTCTGACTCAAGCCGCGGATTTTCCACCCCGACTCCTTCCAGGCACTTCGAAGCCGCGCAAATGGCTTGTTCAACCGTTTTCATCGTTCACCGGATCCCTGCGCCGCCAAATCCGCGAGCTGTTTTTCCTGTTCACGCTTCTGAAGCTCTTTGATCAAGGTATCCAAGTTGCCTTCCATGACACCAGGCAAATTATGGATATTAAAGTTAATGCGGTGGTCCGTAATGCGGTCCTGAGGGAAGTTATAAGTCCGAATCTTCTCACTTCGGTCGCCGGTCCCCACCTGGCTTTTCCGATTCTGCGATATTTCCCGGTCATGCTTCTCTTGGAGTTGCTCCAGAAGCCGCGAACGCAGAAGCTTCATGGCTTTGGCGCGGTTCTTGATCTGACTGCGCTCATCCTGGCAGGCGACGACAAATCCCGTAGGGAGATGCGTGATGCGTACCGCGCTGTCTGTCTTGTTAATATGCTGCCCTCCGGCGCCCGAAGCCCGGTAGGTATCAATACGCAAGTCGCCCGGATCAATGTTGATGTCCACTTCTTCCGCCTCCGGAAGAACGGCCACCGTAGCCGTACTCGTATGGATGCGGCCGCTGGCCTCCGTGGCTGGTACGCGTTGGACCCGGTGAACGCCTCGCTCAAATTTGAAATGCGACCAGACCTCCGGCCCTGAAATCTGCACGACGACTTCCTTGATCCCGCCGCGTTCGGAGATGCTGGATTCGATGGGCTCGAGCTTCCAGCCGTGCGCTTCGGCATACCGTTGGTACATGCGCAACAGATCAGCGGCAAAGAGTCCCGCCTCATCCCCGCCCGCGCCCGCGCGAATTTCCAGAATGATGTTACGGTCTTCGTTAGGATCACGCGGCAAAAGCCCAAGCTTCAGCTCCTGCTCTAAGACAGCGATACCCGCGTTGATCTGGAATAACTCCTTGTCCGCCAAGTTTCGTATCTCCTGATCAGGGTTTTGAATCAAACCTTGCACATCTGCCCGTTCGCGCAAAAGTTTTTTATAAAGGTGGTATTTTTGAACGAGCGGTGCTAGACGAGCGCGTTCACGGCTGAGCTGTTGGAGACTGATGGGATTAGCCACGGTCTCATGTAAGCTGAGATCGTGTTGCACGCGCTCGAATCGCTGCCTGAGTGCTTCAAGGGGTCCGTTTAAGTCCATCGTGTCCTCATAAAAAGAAAAAAACAGCCCCCAGACGTCTGTGGGCTGTTTAATTCAAAAGTTAGCTAATGCGCTTTGATTGGAGCGTTTTTGGGCGAGGTCTTGTGCGCGGACAAGTAGACCGGCTTCGATTTGACCGGCGCGGAACTCAATACCTTCATTTTCTTTTTGAGGATAGTTGATTTCTGGCCTTTAGCCATGGTGGCGGCTTTCTTGGTTTTTACGGTTTCACCGCCCGTTTTGGCAAAGCGCTTTTGGAAGCGTTCTACGCGTCCCGCGGTATCGACAAACTTCTGTTTTCCCGTGAAGAAGGGGTGGCAGCTGGAGCAAATTTCGAGCCGGATGCTCGCCTTGGTGGAACGTGTTTGGAACGTGTTTCCGCAGGCGCACAAGACCGTGCATTCCATATAGTCGGGATGAATTCCTGTTTTCATAGGGCAAAATTATAACAAATTAGAGGAAGTTGCGGGGGTTGCTGGGCTGGCCGGATTCGTCGCGAACTTCGAAGTGAAGATGGGGGCCGGTCGAGATGCCAGTCGACCCGACCCGGCCGATCAGCTGATAGAGCCGTACATGCTGGCCCTCATGGACAAGGATTTCGGAAAGATGGCCGTAGCGGGTGAAGAGTATCCGCGTGCCGCTTTTGCGCTTGATGACGTGCCGGACTTCAATCATGTTGCCATACCCCCCCATCCATCCGGCAAAGGTGACGGTCCCTTCCCGGGAGGTTAAAACAGGGCTGCCGTAGGGTTTGGCGAGATCCAGTCCCTGGTGTCTCCGTGTAATGCCGAGGATGGGATGACGACGGTTCCCGAACGAAGAGGTCTGGCGGTAGTGCAGGTCCATAAACGGCAATTGCAGACCTGTCGGCTTAAATGCCAGAGGCAGAAAAAGGGAAGTCCCTGGCCCAAACGAATGGGCTGGATCCTTTAGGTCAGGCGCCGGAAAACCGTTCGCTTCGAGGATTTCCCTCTCATAGGCTATTCCCAGGGTCTTCCCCCGTGCGTATCCCTGGCTGATGCTACGCAGATTTTCCGGTTTGTCCACTTCATAGAGCGTGCCTTTCTGACTGGGGATCTTCAGCACTGTTCCATCGGAGAAAATGGAAACGTCTAGATCATTTGAACTGCGGATTGCAAATTGATCGACGTGAAAGCGCTTGCAGATGGACCAAAGGTCTTCGCGTCCTTTCACGATGTAGGTGGCGATGACAGGCCGGTCAAGCTTATGAATCTGGTCAAAAACGGGGACGGAGGGTAGGGCGGTCAGCAGCAATTCAGGATTAAATGTTGTTGGAACAGCGGCCGCTTCAGATTTCGATTGGAAAAAATAGGTCAGAGGAACAAGTAGCATCCCGCCAAGCATCACATGAATAAAAACCCGAATCCGATTCATTTTGCCAAAGATCCGGGGATATTAGGATTGTCTGGATTCACGATCAACTTTAGGTGGGATGGATGAATGACTAAATCCATGTCTTCCATGGGGATGGCCCCTAAAAGCGGCTCGTCTCCAAGCACCATGGCCCCTACAAAACAGCGCCGGCCTTGGAAATGGACCTCGATCGGCCCCCAATTAACGGGATTTCCCAAGATAATTTCAGTTTTGAAGACACCCATAATTGTTTTCTCTGCCTTAATTATATCGGTTATTTCTGCACTTGCTATTGAATTATCGCATCCTTTGACACTTCAAATCTGCATTAAGGCGCGAATTTGGCTCTAAAGCTGTAAATGGATGAACTAAATGCATTATTTTACCGTGAGCAGAGGCATCGAAGCTCATCGGTCAAGAAATCCGGCCCGTAATAGCCAGGAATTCGATGATTTCTAGAGTCGAATCCTCACAAACTTGTAAATTCCACTTTATATTGATTTTTTGCAGTGAAGGAATTCAATTCTACGCGGCGCGGCTGGAGAAACCGTCAACCAATAATGCTGAATGAGGGCGAAGAATTTTGTGGAAGGGCACGAGGAAAGCGCCGAGCACTCCCTGCGCCAACCAATGGGCGGCGATGCTTTGTCCAGGGAGCACCCGAAGAGCGGCCCACAGTGCTCCGATGCACAGACCAATGATGACCAGAGGAATCGAATGTTTAATCAGCTCCAGGAAATGGCGAACTGCGGATCGTCGAATAGTTTCCTGTGGCGAGGTCAAATCCGGTCGCAATCGTTCAAAATTATCCAGAAAACCATTCGGACCTTTCATTTCATTTGCGAGCCTACCCAGTATATTCAGGACAGACATTCGAGCGCTTTCGCCTTCGAAGTCGGCTAGGCTCTTCAACAAAAGCATAATGGGCTTGTCTAAAGTGTTCTGATAGGACCACCAACCTCCAAGGAACGTCATAAGGAATTGTGAAGCAGCCTCCTGGCGCTGTCCTTTGCCCGATGATGCGAGGTGCTGCATAGACGGTTCGACAGCACGAAAGAGCTCATTCATGGCCATTCTATTTTTTGCCAATTGGCTCAAGACATCATAAATATCCAGGACTCGATCATCTTCTATATTCAACAATTGAACCCACTGCCGCAATGCCTTTGCAAAAGCGTCCTCCGCAATGGAGCGATCGATCATGCTGATCAAAAATCCTTTGCTGTTGCGCCTCAACCCCGGCTCAAGGCTTAAAAAATCGGTCAGTGCCTGGCCGATAACCTCGGCCGTCGAAGAAACGACGATCCGTTTCTGAACAAAGAGAGCGAAAACATCATATACAACAATTCGATGCGAATCGTCTCCATGCTCTAACTGGATCAAGAGCGCGGGGACCGACTCCGTGAGCGCAGCTCTTGTCAAATCTCGTTGTGCGATCGCGCGAATTAAGTCCTGGGCTTTTGCAACGACGTCCTGATTACTATTGGATAGATGTTCAACTAAGACAGCCACAATAGGCGAAAATATTTTATCTGCTGTTGGACGGTCCAAAAGTTCCCCAAAGTGACTTTTGGCCTCTGCGCGCTCTTCAGGATTTTCGCTGCCTAATTGCACGGCCAATTGAGCAACGGTTTCCCCTTTCTCAGCCTCCAGCCACTGGTATATTTCGTCCACAAATCTCAAAAATCGCTGCCTATTACCCAATCCCCATACTCTATTATGCAAGTCGATCATCTGGTTCATCGATCTCTGAACTCCTTGAATATCGTGCTTCATTCGCAGGATGGTTGTTCGATTCGCAGGCTGTCCCAACACAGCCCAAAGCCATCCTTCAAGCTGTTCCTCCGTCGCGGTTTTAACCGCTTCTAATGCTCGGGTTCGAATATCCTCCGGCACAACCTTTAATTCCACTCCTGTTAACCGAACTACAATGGATTGGTAGCGTGCGTTTGCTTCTTTTGCCAAGTTTGCATCCCAATAATATTGGAGTTTGACGTATTCTTCGATTCGTTGCCGAAGGTTCTCGAGACTGTCAAAAGGCCGAGCTTTCCGCAATTCTATAACCATCGGCGACCAAGGAAGACCTAGCCGCAAGTGATCCACGGCATCACCGTAGTTGAGGAAATTCAGAATGGCCTTCTCATCTATGGTGGGCTTAATCCGCTCTTCTAACTCACGCGATTCTGCTTGAAGCTTCAAAGTTTGCCTTTTGAGTTCTTCGATAATCTCGGCGTTTAAAGGGCATTCGCGATCGCGGGCATAGTCTTGCCAATCCGGCCGCAAGAGCCAAGCGTACAGATGGTCGCTCTTCCGAATCTTTTGTTGCTTCACGAGAATGCGAACAGCATCCCGAGCTTCTCCCGAGAGCCCTTCCAACAGCGCATTTGTGGGTTCCCACCAGGTTTCCCACCAATCTCCCCCCTCACGCTCACCCGCTATCTCTACGGGCAATGTTTGAGAAAGAGATAATTCACGATGCGCCAAAGCATCCTTGATATTGTTGAGGGTTTTCCTGCCCACATTTTTTTGATCCAGGATTGTGCTTTCATGAAGCAGCAGAAGTTGGCCCACAGTCTTTACCCCCATGTTCCAAAGAGCGTTAATACTATGCATTTGCAAATCCAGAATCTCGATAGGTGAATCGAGAATCGACAGAGTGGGAACCGGTAATACATGCCAGATTTTAGGGGACGGCGGCGTTTCTTGAACCGCCACTTCCGGGCGCCTGGACGAGACCATCCTGGTGTCCCAAAGATTTCGTAATCGGCTCATTCTTAGAGGATGTCTGAGTTGTCTCAAGGCTTTGGCCTCAATTTGTCTGATTCGCTCTCTGGTGACATCAAATTCCTTTGCGATTTCCTCCAAAGTATGTTCGATCCCGTCATCCCATCCGAAGCGACGCTTAATGACCTCTTCTTCTTTGGGTGAGAGCGTTTTCAGAACCTGTTCCATCGGAT
>JBGPLV010000039.1:0-10302 GCA_041486625.1 Elusimicrobiota bacterium | reverse complement strand
GGTCACGCGGCCGTTCGCGTCCACGTCCATGAGGCAGGACAGCGTCAGCCGCACGACGTCCGGCCGCAGGCTGCAGAGCCCGTCGGACAGCGGGAACGGCAGCATCGGGACGACCGAGCCGGCCAGGTACACGCTCGTGCTGCGGCGGTAGGCCTCCTCGTCCAGCGGCCGGCCCTCGCCGACGTACTGCGCCACGTCCGCGATGTGCACGCCCAGCCGCCAGCCCGCAGGCACAGGCTCGAGGGATACCGCGTCATCAAAATCCTTGGCATCCGCGCCGTCGATCGTTACAACGCAACGATCAAAAAAAGTTTCGCGATTCTGACAGGCGGAATCCGGCACTTCCGCGCCGAAGGTGTCGGCTTCGGCTGCCACCTCCGGCGGGAAAGCGTCCGGCAGTTCGTACTTGCGGATCAGGCTTTGCAGGTCAACGCCCGGAGCGTCCCGAGGCCCCAAGACTTCCGTCAAGATGCCCTTCGCTGCCTCCTTGGCTGTCGCCCAGGACTGAATGCGCGCCGTCACCATATCTCCGACGTGAGGGACGAGATTTTGAAGGTCCAGAAGATGGACGAGGGCGCCTTCGTCTTCAGGCACTATTACCGGGAGATTCCCCATCCGCCGAAACATTCCTACCACCGTCTGGCGAGCGTGTACCAAAACTTCCGTAATCTCGCCGGAACGCCGGAGCGCCTCCGGTGACGACGTCACCCGGGCGCGAACGCGATCACCGCTCATGGCCAATCGCAGGCTGGGGCCTTGGACCATGACGTCTCCCGCCTTCGGGTCTTCCGATAAGACAAATCCGAATTTCCCTTTGAGCTGCAAAACGCCGTCTACCTTTATCTGGGGAAACCGATGACGGGCTTTGGCCATAGGGAACTATTGTATGCGTTTCCAGCGATTGTGGAGCCACATCCACTGGCCCGGATCCTGGCGGACCCAGTTTTCCACAATGGATGTGAGTTTCTGGGTGTCCTCGGTGACCGCTTCCTGGGGATCGGGGTTCCGGCTTAAGGTCACAGGCGGTTCACAGATGATGCGAATCTTGTCCCCCCTCCAAACGTTGTGCATCGGGAGGACCGCGCAGCCGGTGCGGCGCGCAAGGATGGGAACGAGCGTGTTGGTCGCGGCAGGACGTCCAAAGAAATTGACAAACACGCCTCCCTTATAAAAATTCTGATCGATCAGAATACCTAGGATCCCATTGGCCCGCAAAAGACGAAGCCCGTCTTTGAAGACCCGTCGACTATCGATTACGCCGCCTCCGCCGCACCCGCGTACGGCGCTGACCATCGCGTCCAAACGCGGGTTATCCAGCGGCCGGACCAGCATCGCGATTTTGGGATAGAGCCGTGTCACGTATATCGCCATCAATTCCCAACAGCCGAAGTGCGCCGTAAACGTGATCATGCCTTTTCCTTGACGAAAAGCATTGCGGATATGTTCGAATCCTTCAATCTCCACGGTCTTTTCCATTTCTTCATTCGTCATCGAAGAAATTCGCGGGTAAATCGCCAGAAGCCGCGCGAGGTTATCTACCGCTTGGCCGGCCAGTTCGCGGCACTCCGCCGGCGTACGCTCGGGGAACGAGTCCTGGAGTTGTTTTTGGATCAATCGCCGGCGTTTGGGAATGAAAAACAGTATTCCCTTCGCCACGCCGCGACAAACCGCTCGGCTCCAAGTCACGGGCAAAATCTGAAGAAGTCTGAACAGGCTGCGCACAGAATAATATTCGAGCTGCACCACAACGGTATTTTTAGACCGCGCCATGGTCCCCCACTGTCTTCATGAGCGTGAGGAGCCAGCGCGTTTCACGCTCTAAATCCGTCAGAGATCCATACCCCATGGTCTGCATGGGTTTTCCTTCCAAAAGCACGCGCGTTCCATGATTGCGCCAGGCCTGGGGCGCCGCTTTCGCCAGGTCACCGACCAAAAGTTTAAAGTTTCCGAAGATCTGGTAAAGCTTGCGTTCTTTGAGGAACGAATAATCGAAGTGTTGGGCGGCTACGCGCAGGCGGCGAAATGGATCCTTATAAAGGAGGTCCAGATAAAAAATAAGTTCAGAGTGTTGTTGCGTTTTTTCCACCGAGCGTTCCCTGCCGCCAATTTTGATCGGCAGTCCCGTTCCGAGAAGAATCGCCGTGCTCAAGACCTTCTGCGCAGCGCTCGGACCTTCCTTCACGGTCCGGGTCGTTGTCGAGGTGATGGTAATCCCGGCCGCGGCCACGAGAACGGGCTGGGCCGCCATCAGGAGTTCAATCGTCGCCGCCGGTTTGGCCTCAGGGAGCGGGACAAAGGAAGAACTGGGCAGGGCCAGGCTCTCCACGCCGGCCTGGTGCAGTTGTTGAACGAGATTCTGCGCTTCCGCTTCGCCCAGATTCTCGGCGATAATACCCCACCCGTTTTTAGCCGCCACGATTTGATCCTGCAGCGGTGTTTTGCGCACGGCGGCGAGCGCCTTGGCTAACACCATGGGGTCCCTCGCCTCCGGCCGGGCGAGCAGAACGGCAAAGCCGCCCGGATCACTCATAAGATGATTGGCAGGGTCACGAACGGATTATATGATGCCTGGGAAAGGGGGGTACATGCAAACACTCATACAGACCGCTGTGTTGAACCCCATCCAGACCGTGATGGCCCGGGTGGTGAGCGTGTTACCGTCAGTGCTCTGGGCGATGGCATTGGTCATCATCGGAGCCCTGCTCGCAAGGCTGTTGCGCAAAGGCTTGGAGAAGATCCTGGCGCTGGGTCAGATCGACGCGTGGTGCGACAAGGTGGAGTTGAACACCTTGCTGTCGCATCTTGGTCTGGGCCGCTCGCCAACCAAGGTCGTGTCCGTGCTCCTGTGGTGGTTCGTGTTCCTGGTCTTCTTTGTGGGAGCCGCCAACGCGCTCGGCTTGAACATCGTATCTGAAGTGCTGAACCGTCTGGCGTTTTTCCTGCCGCAGGTGATCGCAGCGGTTTTCGTCCTGGGCGCCGGCGTCTTTGTGAGCACGGCGGTCCGGGACATCGTGCTGAACGCCTGCACGGCCAACCGCGTCAAAGGCGGCCCCACCGTGGCCAAACTCGCCCGCGGGGCGGTCGTGGGCTTTGC
This sequence comes from Elusimicrobiota bacterium, assembly GCA_041486625.1. Taxonomy (GTDB): domain Bacteria; phylum Elusimicrobiota; class Elusimicrobia; order 2-01-FULL-59-12; family 2-01-FULL-59-12; genus JANLWZ01. The sequence goes on along the minus strand of JBGPLV010000039.1, from coordinate 7,208 downwards.
GTCTTTCATGGCCTTGGAACAGCTCGGCATCGCTCGGACGATCACCACCTCCACCTTGCAGATCATTCTGGCGAGCATCGGGCTGGCGTTTGCGCTCGCGTTCGGGCTGGGGGGACGGGACGCCGCCGCGGACATCATCAGCCACCTTCGGGGCAAAGACTGACGCCGGAGTTTTACGAGGAGTGGGCCGTCTGGAATTTTCTCTGGGCGGCGATGAGGCGCATCTCTTCGGCAAAGACGGGGTTCTGCCGCATCAGGGCCTCAAAATCCTGCCGCAGAAAAACGAACAGTTTCACGTCCTTCTCGGCGACCGCCGGTGCGGAGCGCGGGCGGTCCTCGAGCAAGGCCATCTCGCCGAAAAGGTTCCCGGGTCCGAGGCGCGCGACCTTGCGGACAAACCAAATCCAACGGGGATTGAACCGGATGGTCACGCTGCCTTCATGAATGATGTAAAGCGCATCCGGGAGGTCACCCTTCTTGAAAATCACCTCGCCCGGCGCAAAGGCATACAACCGGATGCGTGGCAAAAGCGCATCGAGCTGGGCGCCCTTAAGCGGTGCAAAAATATCCAACTGCCCCGCGATGCGGGCCAGGCTCCGGTACTCCGCCTCCCCCATCTCTAGCTTTTTCACACGGTTATTATGTCATTATAATCTTCGTCTATGAACGGGTCGGTACGCCCCATCAATCTGCAAGCGATCGCACGGGAAACGCTTCTCCGGTTCGGATTTCTCATCGACCCCCCTCCGGCGGCGCAAGCCGAGCTAGCCAAAATGACAGAACTGGATTTCAGTCGCCTGCCCGTTCAGGATCTCTCCAGCCTTTTGTGGTCTTCGATCGATAATGACGATTCCCGCGACTTGGACCAGATCGAATACCTCAAAACCGAGCCGAATGGCTCCCGACTTTATGTCGGGATCGCGGATGTCTCCGCGCTCATCACTCAGAACTCCGCACTGGACCAGGCCGCCTGGCATAACACCACCTCCCTTTACACGGGGCTGCGCACCTTTCCTCTTTTCCCAGAAAAACTTTCCACCAATCTGACCTCCCTCGTTGAAGGAGAAAAGCGGCTGTCGGTGGTCATTGAGATGCTGATCTCTGCGGAAGGGAAGACCCTGGAGTCTACCGTTTATCCTGCCATCGTTCAAAACCAGGCGCAGTTGACGTACAACGCGGTCGCCTCCTGGCTTGATCACGAACCCGGAGACAACTCGCCCGTGACCCTGCGCATGATGGGAAAAATTCAGTCGAACGCCGCCTTGCAGGACCAACTGCGCCGGCAGCATGCCGTTGCCGAAGCCCTGCGTCAGCGGCGCGTGGAAGCCGGAGCGCTTACCTTTGAGACGATTGAATTAAGACCTACGCTATTACCGGATGGCCGCTGGGAATTGAAGGGCGGCGTGCCCAACAGTGCGACTCATCTGATCGAGGATTTCATGATCGCCGCCAATCAAGCCACCGTGGCCTTTCTTCTATCAAAGAATTTCCCCACGTTGCGCCGGGTGGTGCGTACCCCCAAAAACTGGCCGCGCATCGTGGAGCTTGCCGCCCAGCATGACGCGGCTTTACCGGCCACTCCTGAAGCCAAACCGCTCGAAGATTTTCTCTCGCGCGAGCGACAAAAAGACCCTGACCATTTCCCGGACTTGTCGCTGTCGATCATTAAACTGCTTGGTCGGGGAGAGTATGTGGTCGCCGCTCCTGGAGGGCAGGCCGCGGGGCATTTTGCGTTGGCGGTTGAAGGGTATTCCCATTCCACGGCTCCCAACCGCCGCTATCCCGACGTGATTACCCAGCGACTGCTCAAAGCGGCCAACGCGGGAGAGAAAACTCCCTACTCGACCGAGGAACTCGCCTTACTGGCCCAGCACTGCACCCAGAAAGAAGATGACGCGAACAAGGCCGAGCGTTCCGTTCACAAAAGTTTGGCCGCCGCGGCGATGGCACATCAAATCGGGCAAACGTTTGAAGGATTTATCACCGGCGCTTCAGACAAAGGGGTGTGGGTCCGGCTCTTAAAGCCGCCGGTCGAAGGAAAGGTGGAAGGCGTAACGAAGGGCCTCGCTGTGGGTGACCGCGTCATCGTCAAACTGATCGCCACCGACCCCTGGCGCGGCTACATCGATTTCGATGTCATCAGCCGCCGGTAAAGCCGGGGTTCGCCGCCTCCGCCGTTCAGAACTTCCCATTAATACCACCAAGCTCGCGCGTTGGCTGATCGGTAAGACCCTTGTTCATGACACCCCGGAAGGGCTTATGGCCGGACGCATCATTGAAACGGAAGCTTATCCGGTTGGGGATGCGGCGGCCCATTCCTTTATCGGCAAAACAAAACGCAACCAGTCGCTTTTTCTTGAACACGGACACGCGTATATCTATTTCATTTATGGGAATTGGCATGCGTTCAACGTCTCGGGCGAAATGGATGGGGTAGGGGGTGGAGTTCTTATACGGGCGCTTGAGCCGCTCGATGGAATCACGCTCATGCAGCGGCGTCGGCACGGCGCTAGCCCGCACGAACTCGCGCGCGGCCCAGGTTGTCTGGCTACCGCCCTCGGAATTGACAAGCGATTCGATGGTGTTGATTTATGCTCGCCTGGACCCCTCCGGTTGGGGGCGGCGATCAAGCCCGCTGGAAGAGTCGGGCGCAGCGTACGCATCGGGATCACAAAGGAAGCGAACCGCCTCCTGCGCTTCTATGAGCGCGGCAACCCCTGCGTCAGCGGTCTGCGACGCCTGCGCGTTTAAAAATCTCGTAAAATAATGAACCTCTATGGTTAGTGCCACCTCTTTTGGCGACGACGTGATCGCGGAAGCTCAGAAGCTGCTCGAATCGGGTCTGGATCCCAATCAGATCGCGGGCGTTCTTTGCAAAAAAGATCCTCTCGGAAAAAATTACGGCATCGGGATCCTGCTGGGTCAAGACGGGAAGCCGCTGCCCACTTCTTTGACGCTTCTAGAATACGTTGAAAAGGAGCTTCGAGAAAGCGGAACGGGGAATTACTTGAACTCCGAGGCGCTCAAGAACGAGATGCGGGAGGCCACGCTTCGCTGGCAGGGAGTGCCGGAGGCGCTTTGGCCGAATTTTCAGCTTCTACTCCCCTCTGACGCCGGTACGGGTGCTGTTCAGACCGCCATTCAAGTCGCGACCCTCTTAAACGAGAAATTTTCAACGCTCGCTGTGGAAGAGCTGGGCTGGCCGGCATACAAGGCCCTGGCGGCCTCGGCGCGCCTGCGCTTTCAGGAGTTTGCCACCGATGGTGCCGCGCAAGGAGACGGGGTGCTTCCGCTTTATCAAGCTGGACCTCTGAATACGACGGGCCGCGTCCCGTCCGCGGAAATTGTGAAAGCCCGCGCGCAGGCCGCCAAAGCTGCGGGGACCCCCGTCGTGCTTGACCGCGCCTACTCCGGGTTTGAATTCGCCCGGCGCCTGGGTGAGACGCCCTACGCGGAGATCATGCGCAAAAGCTTTCAGGCGCAGATCCAGCCTTTTATCGACGCGGCGATTCCTTTTGCCGTTGCCATCAGCCCGACGAAAGCTTTTGTCACCTTCGCGCTGCGGCCCTGCGGTCTCTTGCTCGTTTTCCATCCGGACAAAGCCAAAGCGCAGGCGTTGGCGCCCAAGTTGGCTGGAACGATCCGCGCGCGTGGGTCTTCATTTGAACATCCCGTCACGCGGGCATTTGTGAAGGCGATGGTCCACGATCGGGCGCGGCTTGAGGAAGAACATGCCCAGGCGCTCAGGCGAAACGCGGAGGCTGAGAAGCAGTGGCAGGCTCTCGCCGGGGGAACGGCAATCGAGGCCCTATTTTCAGAGTCCTATGCAGGACTATTTCGCAACCCGAAAGCGAAGCCCGAAGCCCCGCGCGAGATCTACGGCGCTCACCTCTATCCTGTCTTTGCGGAAGGACGGTGCCGCCTCAATGTCACCGGCTTGCCGTCGGAGCCGGCACAGGCGGCCGACCAGGTGTCCTTTTTCGCCAAGTACTGTTATTAAGGGTGTAAGGTGGGCCAGAGCGGTACGAGAGATTTGGCAAAAGAGGATGTGATGCCCGCCATCGTCGTTTCGGTGTTCAACCCTTCATAGCTCATCCGGCCTGACCATAAAATGGACCCCGTCTCTACATCCACCATTCGCGCAATTAAAGACGCCTGAGCCGCTGAAGTCAGCACCTGAGAGTCGGGGACGCCGATCGCGGAGCCTTCCGGAAAGAGATTGGTGCTGCCAACAGGGGTTACGGAATTCACGTTAATCCCGTGCCGGGATTGCGTGACCAGATAGCTCTGGCTGGGGACATTGGTGGCCACCGTACCCACAAAAATCGCATCCACACCGAGGATTTTTCCGATCTTCTTTACCGTCGCCGGATCTAGCATGTTCTGAGAAGCCAGATTCTGCTCATGCAAGACGGCGTCCAGCCGTTGGCGTTCGACCACGTCAGCCCCATGCTGCAGAAGGTCCTGTGTCAAAAGATCGGCGGCGACATCGCCTCCTGCTCCGCCGAAGGAGGCGACCGCCACGCGATGAACGCGGCTAAAGTCCGCGCGTGAATTCACTGCGATTTGCGGCGTGGCGCAGCCGGCCAGGAGGAGCACGACCATGAGGAACAGGTGCTTTTTCATTGGCTCAAATGGTGGATGTGTTTTTCGGCGATGGCACGCCTGTCGGGATTGGTCTCGGCCGTCAAATACTGTTCCCAGGCTTTCTTGGCTTCCGGCGTCATGTGTTTGCTTTCATAAATCAGGCCGAGCATATAGTAGGCGTCCTGCAGCTGCGGGTTGAGGGAGGTCACTTTCTCAAAAGCCTTCTGGGCGTCGTTGATTTGCCCCAGCTTACGCTGGGCAAATCCCAGATGCAGCCAGAGTTCCGCATTAGTGGGATCTGCCTTGATATCTTCCTCTAAGGCGCTTGCGGCGCGCTCTTTCTGACCGGAGGCCGTCGCGGAGCCGGTCGCCCGGCCGGGAGGAACGATGGCCAAGAACAACATCGCCAGACCCACTCTAGAGCTGGGAATACAGAAATCTTTCATAAGAATTCCTCCTCGTTCGTTAGACGAACCTAAAGAGCGCAAGGTTCCCCTTATTCAGAAGGCGTTTTAAGAAAAGCCGCGAGAAACAAGCCCGCCAAGGCCAGATCGACGGCGCCGGCTCCCACAAAAAGGACCGGGACGCGGGACTGCATCCATAACACGCCGACGGCGGCGCCGAACGCGACTTTTTCAAGCATGGAAGGGATCATCATGGCCCGGTAACGCACCGGGTTTTTTGCGATGATAAAAAATGCGACCTGCCAGGCCAGCCCAACACCGGTGAAGCCGTAATAAAATTCCGGATGCGTAATGGCCGGTGGGTGATCCATGCCGAAGCGCGTTTCCATAAAGTAATTTGGAATAAGCGCTACGACCCCGTAGGCTCCGGCCCACCAAAATACTCGCTTCGTCCATAGGTCGCTTTTTCCCATTTATTTTAGGGCTGGCGGCAACAGAGTTCCACGCGGCAATTTCGGTAGGCGCTGCAAGCGCGGTGGGTCCCGGCCAAAACGCCGCCTTGGCAAGAAGGGTTGGCACCCAATATCCGGGCTTTTTTGGGAGTGCCATACGTCACAATCGAACCACCGCACAGCCCACACTGGCGCGCAAAGGCCATCATGGCGCGCTCCGGGCGCTTGAGGTCTTCAAAGGGGATCCGCCTGGATTCCCGGCCATACCGGATGCACCGCTGATCGGCCTTCTCCAGCGCCTCCTGACGGCAAGAGGCTTCGCTTCGATCTCCGCAATACAAATCAAAGGATATGGCATCAAAATCAAAGGTCTGGCATACACCCATCGGAGCATGGTCATCGATCTTCTCCACACGAATGGATGGATAGCCACTGGTAATGTCGAAGGATGGAGGTGTTGGGATTTCCTTCACTAAGCAGGCCGCCAGATTCTCTCGAGGATCTTCCGACGCCACCGATGTACTGACCCCCAAAAAAACTCCAAGAACTCCTAGGATTAGCGGCAATAAGCTCATACGGGAGACTTCTATCATAGCTAAAAACCCCTTTCCGGCCAGCGGAGGGTGCAGGATTCGTCCGCCACACGACGGGCGGACGCCCGACTGTTGTGTGTCGGGCGAACCTGCGGTATTTCCCGTTGGCGGAGGGTGAGGGATTCGAACCCACGAAGAGCTTACGCCCTTACCTGTTTTCAAGACAGGCGCCTTAAACCGCTCGGCCAACCCTCCGCCAACGGGAATATTTAAACCACTCACCCAACCCTCCGCACTCCGGAATCAGATTTTATCTCCCATGCCCGATTTTAAGCCGTCCGCCTTCAACCTCCGCCACACTACAGGCGGAGAGCGCCAGTCGTGTGGCGCTCGCTCGGCCCAACCTCGCCACACACCCGGCGAGTCGCCGGACGTCTGGTGACCTCCGTTCGTGAGCTCAACGGAAGATTCATTTTATCTTTTTCGTTAAAAGGACCACGCGACTTTGAACCCATCGACTTGGACGAGAAGCTTCCAGTCGCTCGCCGGGCGCTTATGGACGCGAGCAAGTGTATGCCCCAACAGGATACCGAGAATCGCGCTGGCTTCCACATCTCCCACCCAATGTTGATCAGTGGCCAACCGTGACACCCCTACCCCCGTCGCCAAGAGATACACAGGGATCCGCACAGCGTAGGATGGATATTCTTCTGCGGCCAGCTGCGCGGCGGAAAACGCCATCAGCGTATGTCCTGATGGAAATAAACTTTGAGAACTAAGTGGAAAACAATAAAACTTAGCGCGAAGACAACGCAGAGGAGGCGGTTAATCGTTTTCGGTGTTAAACAGGCGCTCGAGGAGAGGCTTGCGGCGCGGTGGAATACCGTGCACGACTCGCATTCGCTGGACCGTGTCATAAGCCCACCGGAGCCGCCGGCGTCCTTCTTCGAAGCCCAGCGCCTGCTCCAGCGCCGTTTCGCGAAGCTGGGCAAATCGTTTTTGAAAGGGGCGCCATAAATCAAGGAGTTGATTCCTGCGGGTTTCAAATTGTTCAGGATTTGCTTCTGCTTTTTCCGCCGCCCATTTTTCCGCCCGCACGAGACGATCCAGCACGCGGTTGATCGCCCCGCGCACATTTTTGAATTCCAGGGACAGGCGTCCTTCTTCCTCGCGCTCCGCAAAGACGAAGTCCAGATAAGGCTGTTTGCGGGCCTTGGAGACCAAAATCTCCT
>JBGPLV010000038.1:0-10425 GCA_041486625.1 Elusimicrobiota bacterium | reverse complement strand
GGCTTGGTCAGGTAGTCGTCGGTCCCGGCGGCAAAACCAGCCAGGATGTCCCCCCGGTCCTTGGCGGCAGAGACCATGATGAGCGGGATGGCCTTCCCCCGGTCATCTTCGCGAAGGATCCGGCACACTTCTTTGCCGTTAATACCAGGCAGCGCGAGGTCCAAAAGGAGCATATCCGGCTTCCAGGTCCAGACCATCTCGAGCGCTTTTTCGCCGGAGTCGGCCAAGGAAGTCTGGAACCCGCCCTGATGGCAGGCGTTCGTCAAGAGCTCGGCGTCGGATTTCGAGTCCTCGACCACGAGGATCTTATATTTCACTCGCGTCTCCGGTCGACCGCATAAGATGACCCCTTGTTTTCTTTCGCAAAATGCTTCATCTCCGCGCCGATCTTCGAGACTTCGCCGATGGAAGTAAGCGGCCGATACTGATTGGTCACCACCCCGATGGCCATCGAAAGAATCGGGTACTGGGTAACTTTCCCCCGGCGGTCCTTCGTTTCCACATAGCCGCGCGCCCGGTCTTCCGGGGTGTAAAAATCAGAGGCCTTTTCGTCAAAGGCTTTGATGATTTTCTGGCACAGGGCTTCGGCCTCGCTGGGAGCCGCAATCACGATAAAATCGTCTCCGCCAATGTGCCCGACAAAGCCGTGAACCATGTCGGATTGGGTCAGGATGATCCGAGCAGTTTCCCGGATGACTTCATCGCCCTTCACAAAGCCATAGATGTCGTTGTAGGCCTTAAAGGAGTTCAAATCGAGGTAGAGCACGGCAAAAGGGGTCTTCTTCTGGATCCGGGCGAGGATTTCGTTTTCAATCGTCACATTCCCCGGGAGTCGCGTGAGAGGATTGGCCTCCAGGCCCAGCCGCGTGCGCCGGAGGAGCGTGCGGATGCGCGCCATGAGCTCGTCCATCTCGAAGGGCTTGGTGAGATAATCGTCGGCGCCCTGCTCAAGGCCGGTGACTTTGCTTGTCGTCGCCGCCTGGGCGGTCAAGAGCATCACGGGTATATGCCGCAAGAAAACGTCGGACTTGATCTGGCGGCACACGTCGTAACCATTCATCTTGGGCATTTGAACATCCAACAGGACGAGATCGGGAGGGTTCTTGCGAAGCTTCTCGATGGCTTCTTCTCCGTTATGGGCCACCACGACGTCATAATGCACGCTGTGGAGAGCCTCGCGAAGCATGGAGACCATGGAGTCTTCATCATCAGCAACCAAGATAACGGTTTTGGAAGTCGTCCCCATGAGGCCATAGCCTACTTGTGGTGATCCTCTTTGAATTTGTAGCCGACACCGCGGAAGGTCTGGATCAGAGGGGCGTTTTTGACCCCTAGTTTCTTGCGCAGGCGGCGGATGTGCACGTCGACGGTGCGCGTGGATACGTCGACGGCGTATCCCCAGATGCGTTCCAGCAAAAACTCCCGGGTCAGGATCCGTCCGGCGTTTTTCATCAGGACATAGAGCAGGTCAAACTCTTTGGCCGTCAGGACGATGGGTTTTTTGTCGACTTCGACCGAATACGTGGTGAGATTGATGCTGATATTGGCTTTGGTGATGGCTTCCTCGGGCGCTCCGCCTTGGCGCCTTCTTAGAACAGCCTTGACCCGGGCGATGAGCTCTTCGATCTCGAAGGGCTTGGTGATATAGTCATCCGCCCCCACGTCAAGAGCCGAGACCTTGCGGTTGAGCTCTGAATATGCGGTCACCATAATGATGGGGATGTGGGCGCAGTCTTTGTTTTGCTTGATGTATTTGCAGACCTCAAAGCCGTTTAAGTCCGGCAAGTTCCAGTCCAACAGAATCAAATCGGGTTTGCGCTTGACGATCATGTCGAGCCCCTCGCGGCCGGTTTCCGCGATGTCGATGACGAAGATACTCTCGGGAAGGGCATCTTTCAGGAGTTTTCTTAAGGCTGGATCGTCTTCGACCAATAAAATGCGTGTTTTCATAATGACCCCCTAATTCTGGCTAAGTCTAACGGCGTCTGGTTGTATTGTCAATGCTTTTTAGCATTTCGTTACTTCTGTTAAATCGGCCCGGTTTTAGGCGCGGGGATGGGCCTTTTGGTAGACTTTTTTGAGGTGTTCGGCAGTCACATGGGTGTAGGTTTGGGTCGTCACGAGGTTTCGGTGTCCCAGCATCTCTTGGACCGCGAGCAGGTCACATCCGTGGCTCAAAAGGTGCGTCGCGAAGGAGTGACGGAAGGTGTGGGGGCTGATGTTCCTTTGAAGCGCTGCCTGACGGACCCACCTGGAAACCACCCAACGTGCCCCACGGTCCGAGAGCCTGGCCCCATGAGGATTAAGGAAGAGAGGCGTCCCTCTGACCCCTTTGGGTCGCGCAGCCAGATAGGTATGGATGCGCTTCAGGGCGGTTTCTCCGACGGGAACCATCCGCTCCTTGGCCCCCTTTCCAAACACGCGAACCTGGCCGCTCCAAAGATCAATGTCCTCCGCATTCAGCTGACAAAGTTCCTGGATGCGCAGTCCCGAAGAGTAAAGAAGCTCGAGAAGCGCGGCATCCCGCGGGGCCCATTTATGGTCTGATTGGGCCACGAGCTCCAGCAGCCGGTTCATTTCTTCTTCAGCCAGGTACCTCGGGAGCCGCTTCTCGCGTTTCGGCATGGGAAGCCCGACAAACGGCGTCTGGGACGTCACGCCCTCCTGAACCAGGAACTTGTAGAACGCCCGCAAGACGGCGATGGCACGCAGAATGGTGGCGCGTTGGAGGTCCCGTTCATGGAGATGGGACAGGTAATCCCGGATCACCAGGCGATGATGGCGCTCCATCGAGAGGCGCGGGTACTTGGTCTTGAGGAAGGCATTGAATTCTGTCAGATCGTGCCGGTAGGCGCGCAAGGTGTGCACGGAAACGTTGCGTTCCGCGCGCAGGTACAACAAGAACCGCTGGATGAGCTGATCCATGCCTACATTATGTGACAAAAAGAGGGATCAGGCGGCTTTTTTGAGGTTGCGGCAGCGGGGAAATCCCGAACACGCCAGGAAAGGACCCCTTTTACCGACGCGCAATAGCATCGGCTTTGCGCATTTTTCACACTTCTTATCGGTCATCTGGGGAGGCGGGCGGAGGATCAGGTTTCCTTCTTTATCGATCGAGTACGTCGTCTTGCAGTCCGGATAGCCCGAGCAAGCCAAAAACGGCCCGCGGCGGCCGAAACGCTTCACCAGCAGCTTGCCGCATGTGGCACAGGTCTTGTCCGTCACTTCCGGGACGATTTTTTTACCCTGGGAATCGAGCGAAATCTTATTTTTGCAATTCGGGTAGCTTTTACAGCTCATGTAGCGGCCAAAACGGCTTTCGCGGATGAGCATCGGCGATCCGCATTTTGAGCACATCTCCCCCGATTCCTTGGGCTCATAGGGCTTCGTGGTAATATTGATTTTGGCTTTCTCCATATCCATCATAAACGGTGTGTAAAATTCCTTGATGACGTCGGCCCAGGCGGCATCGCCCTGGGCGATCTCATCCAAGTGTTCTTCCACCCGCGCCGTAAAGCTCAGATCGACAATCTCAGGGAAGTGTCCGATCAAGAGATCGGTCACGTGGATCCCGAGATCACTCGGATACAGGCGCCGGCTTTCCTCGCGGACATAGCCACGACCGATGATCGTCTGGAGAATGGGGGCGTAGGTGGACGGACGCCCGATCCCGTGGCGTTCGAGCATTTTAATCAGGCTCGCCTCATTGAATCGCGGAGGAGGTTCTGTCTTGTGAGCCTCCGACAGAAGATTGAGAAGATTCAAATCCTCTTTTTCCTTCAGCAAGGGGAGTTTTTGGCCTTCTTCCTTCGCTTCGCCCTCTTTTTCATCGGGCTCTTCATACACCTTCAAAAATCCGGGCGCTTTGACGGTGCGTCCGCTCGCGTGGAAAAGGTATTTGGTGGTCTCGCCGGGGACGGCGGCGCTGACATCCACACCCACGGTATCGAAAATCGCGTCCGCCATCTGACTGGCCATGAAGCGGCACCAAATGAGGTTATAGAGTTTTGCTTGATCACTGGATAAAAACGATTTGACGGACTCGGGAGCTCTGGTCGCGGCGGTCGGACGGATTGCCTCATGAGCCTCCTGAGCACTCTTGGACTTGGTCCGGTAAACCCGCGGATGATCCGGGAGGAAGCTCTCGCCGTAACGACTTTTAATATACTGCTTGGCTTCCTGCTGAGCGGTCACCGCCACATTGAGCGAATCGGTGCGCATGTACGTAATGAGTCCCACCGAACCCACTGCACCCAGCTCCACGCCTTCGTAAAGCTGCTGCGCGATGACCATCGTTTTCACCGCGGAGAATCCCAACCGGCGGGACGCGTCCTGCTGCAGAGTGGCCGTCATAAAAGGAGGAGGCGGGGTGCGCCGGGCTTCTTTTTGAACCACTTTGGCAACGCGATAGGCCGCTTTCTTAAGGCGTTCGACAAGGGACAAGGCACCTTTTTCATCGGTCAAAGTGGTTGTCGTGACCCGGTAATCATCCGCGAACAGTTTGGAAACGGTGGTTTGATCAAGCTTTTTACCGTCGATCTCAACCAGGTTGGCGCCAAAAGCGGCATCTTTTCCTTTTTGAAGGCGCGCCTGGATCGTCCAGTAGCCCTGAGACTTAAAGGCGGCGATCTCGCGTTCCCGTTCGACCAAAAGCCTGAGGGCGACGGACTGTACCCGCCCGGCCGAAAGCCCTTTCCGAACCTTGGCCCACAAAAGCGGCGATAACTTGTAGCCTACGAGACGATCCAACACGCGGCGCGCCTGCTGGGATTGGACCAGGGCCATGTCGATTTCTCTCGGATTCTCTAAGGACTCTTGAATCGCCGCGGGGGTAATCTCGTGGAATGTGATCCGGAAAATTCTGTCGCGAGGCACTTTGAGGACCTCAGCCACATGCCAAGCGATCGCCTCCCCTTCCCGGTCAAAATCGGTAGCCAGATACACCTGATCCGCGTTCTGGACAGCTTCTTTCAATATCGGGATCACTTTTTTGGCCTTGGGGAGCACGACGTATTCCGGCTCAAAACCGTTGGATTCCTCCACTCCGAGCGAACGCGAAGGCAGATCACGGATATGGCCGAGCGTTGCCATAATGGTGTAGCCGCTCCCCAGAAATTTAGCGATCGTCTTTTGCTTCGTGGGGGACTCCACGATAACGAGAGACCGGCGGCTAGCTCTACCCTTCTTCTCCTCTCCCTTCAAGGGAGAGGACGGAGGTGAGGGATGGTCTTTCTTGCCAGTCTTAACACCATCCCTCATCCCAACCTTCTCCCTTGAAAGGAGAAGGGGTTTAATTTTCTTTTTAATTATGGGCGACATAGCGTTGTCCGGGCATGGCCTGGATCCTTCCTTTGAGCTCCAAAGATAGCAGGACTTCGGCTAAGCGATCAACTGGCTGATGCGTTATCTCGACCAACTCGTCAACGGAAAGCGGTGTCGAGGAAAGCGCCTTTAATAACTCTTTTTCCGAAGGAGTCAAACCACTGTCATTCCCGCGAAGGCGGGAATCCATCATGTTGTTTGACACCAATGATGGATCCCCGACAGAGGCATTCGGGGATGACAATGAATATTCCTCCAAAATATCTTGGGCTGTTTCAACTAGCTTAGCCCCTTCCTTTATTAGGTGGTGGCACCCCCGGCTCTGAGCGCTAAAGATGCTCCCTGGAACGACAAAAACATCGCGGCCCTGTTCGGCCGCATACCGCGCCGTAATGCTGGCTCCGGAACGGTGGCCGGCTTCAACCACTAAAACGCCCTGCGACAGACCTGAAATAATGCGATTGCGCTGTGGAAAATTACACGATTGAGGCGGTGTATCATAAGGAAACTCCGTCACCAAGGTCCCCTTCTTAGCGATTTCATCAAAGAGCGGCTCATTTTTCTTGGGATACCGATAACCGAATCCATGACCTAATACGGCCACTGTCCATCCGCCCTCCTGTAAGGTGGTGCGGTGTGCGCACGCATCTATCCCTGCCGCCAAGCCACTTACCGTGACGATGCCCTGACGGACCAACTCGATCGTTAATCGTTCCGTCGCCTCCAGGCCGTAAGCACTTGCGCCGCGAGTCCCCACGATGCCGATCAGTCCTGTCTCGGGAAGCGGCCAACGACCCTTGATATAAAGAACCGGGGGACGGTCCGTCAGTTCCCTGAGCGCTTGAGGATATTGCGCATCCTGCTCCGTGACCTGGCGAAAATCCCTCTTGGGCTCACTATTCATAATCGATCGATCCATTTTTGTCAACTCTTATTAATTAAAAATTATTTTGGCGGTCGAGACATCGGTAGTGGATCGCCTCCGCGATGTGCCGGGCTTCAATCGTTCCGGACGCTTCCAGGTCCGCAATCGTGCGCGCCACCTTGCGGATGCGATCAAACGACCGGGCCGACAATCCGAGGCGTTCCACGGCGGCTTTCAGAATCGCCTCGCCGTCGGAAGTTAACGCGCAGAAGCGTTTCATATCCCGCGGCACGAGATGTGCATTGTCCTGGGAATGGTGCTTCACATGCTTGTACCGTTCTTCTTGAATTTCTCGCGCCCGTTCCACGCGGACTTTCACGACCGCGGAGGATTCCGCCTCCTTCTTCTCTTCAAAGAGCTCCTCCACCTTGAGCGCTGGGAGCTCCACGTGAAGATCGATGCGGTCAAGAAGCGGCCCGGAGATTTTTCCCATGTATTTCTGAATCTTTAGGCTGGTGCATTGGCATTCCTTTTTTGGATGGCCGCGAAATCCGCACGGACAAGGGTTCATGGCGGCCACCAAGAGAAAGTCCGTGGGATAGCTCGCCCTGCCCCGCGCCCGGTGGATATGAACTACCCCCTGTTCCACAGGCTGGCGCAGCGCCTCCAAGGCATCTCGCCTGAATTCCGGCAGTTCATCCAAGAAGAGGACCCCCCGATGCGCGAGTGAAATTTCCCCGGGAGACGGGACATCCCCTCCTCCCAGAAGCCCGACGGTTGAAGCGGAATGATGGGGGCTCCGGTAGGGCCGGTGCGGGAGCAGGCCGACGCCCTGTAAGACGCCAGCCACTGAGTGGACCTGCGTGGCATCGAGCGCCTCCTGGAGTTTCCAGGACGGGAGAATTCCCGGCAAGGCCTGGGCCAGCATTGATTTTCCCGTTCCGGGAGATCCGATCATCAGGAGGTTGTGCCTACCGGCCGCTGCAATCTCCAGCGCTCGCTTGGCCATGGCTTGCCCCTTGATCTCCGAAAGGTCAACCAGGCTTGTCTGCACCGCGGGCTTCCAAACGGTCTGGGTGGCAACGGGCTCAGGGTCCCCTTCGGCGTTGAGCCATTGAACAACCCTGCGAAGATCAAGGAATGGGAAGAGCTTGATCCCGGACACATAGCAAACTTCTTCAAGATTGCCCAAAGGGAGAACAAGGGCGCTGTTCGCCTGCCGGGAAAGGCTGCGGGCTAATGGGAGAGCTCCCCGGACCGGCCGGATGGAGCCGTCGAGCGCCAATTCCCCCAGCCAGAGACACTGCGGCCATCTTTTGGGAGAGATCGCTTCCGAGGCCATCAAGATGCCGACGGCAATGGCCAGGTCAAAGCAGGCCCCCTCCTTGCGCAAGTCTGCCGGCGCCAAATTAACCGTGACGCGCCGCGATGGAAATTCAAATCCCGTGTTCCGGATGGCGGCGACCACCCGGTCTTTGGCTTCACGCACCGACGCATCGGGAAGCTCTACGATCGAAAAAGAGGGCATCCCTTTCGCCAGATTGACCTCGACCTGGACCCGAGCGGCTTCCATCCCAATCAAACAAGCGCTTTCGATTTTCGCGATCATCAATCAAGCACCTCTTACTCATTAGAGGCGAAAAGCCGAAAAATATTCATTCTCCGTCGCCAGAATTCCCCTCTCCCCCTGCGGGAGAGGGTGTAGGGTGAGGGGTGCAAACCGGTGGGACGTTCCCCCTCATCCGGCCTCTGGCCGCCTTCTCCCGCGAGGGGAGAAGGTATCTAGACCGTGTAATAGGAAGGCAGCTCGAAGGCGTCGGGAATCCACTCCATTTGGCCTGCTTCAATGAGCACCAGATCAAAGCGCATGGAACAGCCCTCTAGACGCTTCCATTTCATATAACTCATGGCCGCGCGAGCCAGTCTCTGACGTTTGCGCGGGGTCACAGCGTCCACAGCGGACGGCTGAGAGAGATGCAGGCGTGTTTTAACCTCGACAAAGACCCAGGTTTCCTCGTGCCGGCAAATGAGATCAATCTCGCCCCACTTCTGACGGTAATGACGATCGACGACACGCAGACCCCGTTGCGTGAGGTACCGGGCGGCTTCTTCTTCCCCCCAGTCCCCTAAGGCTTGGGTTGATGGGTCATCCATACCCCTTAGAGGAAAATCCGTCATTTTTATTCATGGTGCACGGCTGGGGTCAGATCCATTTTTGCACTATCGCGCGTCAGATGGTGCATTTGTGGATCTGACCCCGGCCGTGCACAATAGGCGAGCTGCGGTGTTTCGATGGATGCCCAAATGAGCGGCAATTTCTTTAATCTGATATCCGTACCGCTTGTGAGCGTCGAAAATCCCCTCTGGGTTCACTAGGATCTTTTCAAGCGGAGGTCGTAATGGATCCTGTTGGGATTTGTATACGCCTCTTAGCGTTCGCTTAGAGGACTCCGGAAGAGACTGAATGAAGTCGTCACTGCCTAGGAAGATCTGCCCTTTGAGGTGTTCCCAGGGACGGCTGTTGAAACCGTCATGGACAAAGGTTTGATAGGCGCGTTGTGCATCCTCTGTGTCCGATCCGAAACGTTCAAGGATGGGAGATACTGTGAGGAAAGCCGGAATGGGGTTAAGCCCTATAGTGGAGCGACAGCTGCTCCACGGGTAGTCCGCGGGATCGACACAGACACGCGCTCGAACGGGATTTAAGATAATGTATCGACAAAGCTCCAAGAAATACGCTTCCTTTTCAACCAAAATCCCTTTGAACCGTCCCTGGAAGAGATGGCCCACGCGCTTGTACTTCCAATTGAAGTACTGCGTATAAACGCCGTTCAGATACTTCATTCCCACTGACACGTTGGCCTGGAGGGTTTCGACGAGAAGATGAAAGTGATTGTCCATCAAGCAGTAGGAATAACACAGCCACGAAAAACGCTCGATGGTGTTCGCCAAAATCCGCAAGAAGTGCTGGCGATCTGCGTCTTCTCGGAAGATGGGGCGGCGCTCATTGCCGCGACTGGTCAGGTGATAAAATGCTCCAGGATAAGCGATACGCAAAGGACGGGCCATAATCCCTCCTAAAGTAGAAATCTCTACCTCTTAGAGGAAAATCCGGCATTTTTATTCATGGTGCACGACTGGGGTCAGATCCAGTTTTGCACTTTCTCGCTGAGATTTGTGCATATTTGGATCTGACCCCAGTCGTGCACGTTTGCGGTTATTTTTCGCCGGCGAGCGCGGGAACGAGATCTTTTACAGCACGAACAGGGGCATAGGTGAGTCGGTGGATGGGGGAGGGACCGAAGCGGATGAGCGCCGCCAGGTGTTCGGGAGTGCCGTATCCTTTATGATTTTTAAATCCGTAGACCGGGAACTGTAGGTCCCACGTTTCCATAATTCTGTCCCGAGTGACCTTGGCGATAATGGAGGCGGCCGCAATATGCGCGCTCTTGGCGTCGCCATCAATGATCCCGGTTTGGGAAGCGGGGCCTCGCGGGATGCAGAATCCATCGACGAGGACGTGAAGAGGCTGGATCACCAATTGATTCAACGCGAGACGCATGGCGGCAAAACTGGCTTGCCGGATGTTGATGCGGTCAATATCAACCGGTTCGACCATCCCTACGCCGATTGCCAAGGCCGCGCGTTGGACCAGTGCATACAAGACTTCCCTCTGCGCAGCCGACAAGAGCTTGCTGTCATTGAGATGCGGGAGCTTGCATGACTCTGGAAGGATCACCGCGGCGGCCACGACAGGCCCTGCGAGCGGACCACGGCCGGCCTCATCGACACCAGCGATGAAACCGTACTGTTGCAGAAAGGGATAATCGAATTTGAAAAGGCTGGCCGTGCACCGAGACATTCGGCCACGAACCATGGTCTAGGGGCGCGTAACCGGGGCAGGGGCGTGAGCGGGAGCCTTCGCGGATGGAGGTGGAGGAACGGGCGGTTTACCCTCCTCACGACGATCGACTTTCTCGTCCAAGCGTGCCGCCCTGCCTGTGCGTGCACGGAGGAAGTAAAGCTTTGCGCGGCGGACGTGCCCAGAGCGAAGAACCTCAATCTTGTCAATGCGCGGCGAATGGAGTGGTATGGTGCGCTCCACGCCGACTCCGAAGGAAATCTTGCGCACGGTGAACATTCTGGAGAGGCCGTGGCCCCGCAAGCCAATGACGGTGCCTTCAAAAGCCTGGAGGCGCTCGTTGTCCCCTTCCACAATTCTTAGAGTGACGCGGACT
>JBGPLV010000037.1:0-10527 GCA_041486625.1 Elusimicrobiota bacterium | reverse complement strand
TGAGCCCAGCGTCGACCACGTCCCGGCCCCCGGATCATAGAGCTCGGTCGTGGCAAGAGCGCTGCTGTTCAATCCCGCCGCCACGAGCACTTTGCCGTTGGGCAAAAGCGTCGTGGTGTGCTCGAAGCGCGCGCCAGCCAGCGAACCCGTGATCGACCAGCTCCCGATTCCACCGTTCCCATTGGGGTCAAAGAGCTCCGCCGTGGAAAGGGTGGTGGGGTTCACTCCCCCCACCATGAGCACTTTGCCGTTGGGCAAAAGCGTCGTGGTGTGATCGTAGCGCCCGCTGGTCATTGAGCCCGTCGTCGACCAGCTCCCGATTCCGCCGTTCCCATTGGGATCAAAGAGCTCGGCCGTGGAAAAAGTGGCTGCGCCATTCCCTCCTGCCACGAGCACCTTGCCGTTGGGCAATAGCGTCGCGGTGTGCGTCCAGCGCGCGCTGGCCAGCGAGCCCGTCGTCGACCAGCTCCCGATTCCGCCATTCCCATTGGGGTCAAAGAGCTCGGCCGTGGAAAAAATGGCCGCGCCGTTCCCTCCTGTGACGAGCACCTTGCCGTTGGGCAATAGCGTCGTGGTGTGGTATCTCCGGGCCGAAGCCAACGAACCCGTCATCGACCAGCTCCCTATTCCGCCATTCCCATTGGGGTCATAGAGCTCGGCCGTGGAAAAAATGGGCGAGTCGAATCCCCCTGCGACGAGCACCTTGCCGTTCGGAAGAAGCATCGCGGAGTGGGTTCTCCGGGCCGAAGCCAGCGACCCGGTCGTCGACCAGGTCCCAGTCGCCGGATCATAGAGCTCGGACGTGGAAAGCGCCGCGCTGCCAGTGTATCCCCCCGTCACGAGCACCTTGCCGTTGGGCAAAAGCGTCGCGGTGTGCTCGTAGCGCGCGGTGGCCAGCGAGCCCGCGCCGGCCGTCCGCCAGGTGGGGTCGATCAAGAGCGGGTAGGTGAGGGTGGAGTCGTCGAACGATAGTGTCAACAAGGCGAGCGGGGGAGCGGGTGAGCGGGGGAGCGAAGGAGCTTTAATTTCTGTTGCTTCCGCTCTTTCGCTCTTTCGCTCTTTCGCTCTCAAGCTGTAACGCGCTTCCACGCGCTTCCCTTTCGCGTCAAACACCACCGGCGGGGTGAGCTCCAGCACCGCCTGCCCGGTCTTCGCGCTTGTGGCCTTCAAGGCGCCATTTTCCACCTTGAACTCGCCAATGTTTGAATTACCTTTAAGCAGATAATTGAATGTCACTCGATCGCTCGATCGCTCGATCGCTCGATCGCGAATCAAATACATCTTCTCCATCTCTCCCGGCTGCACCGCATAGAGCACATCCACCCCGGGGTAGGCGTCTGAGTAAACCAGGAGACCGTCCTCGATTTCCGCTCGTGACGGATTCGCTCCCAGCGGCGTCTCCTTGATCTGATATTCCTTGGTTAACTGCAGACCGACTGTTCCATAGGTCTTCGGGAAAAAGAACTCCGGCCCCCCCTCGCCCTTCTCCCCTCGCCCTGATCGCCGGGCAAGTGCCTCCAGTGCCTGCTGCTCCTCCGGCTTCAGAGCCCCCGACGCCTGCGCCGAACCCATAAATCCTTTCTTGAGCGTGAAACCATGGGGTAGATCCTCAAACTCGGCGCCTGCGGCACGATCCAGCGTCCGTGCCACCTGTGGGAATTTACTTCGTATCAACTGAACAACTGAAGTATCCAGCGGGGTCTTATCCACAGGGGTCTGACCCAACGGCGCAACGTATTGCTTCTTTGGGTCAGACCCAAATCTCGAACCTGGTGCTCCGTTGGGTCTGACCCCACTCATGCCACTCATGGTTTCACGCCATCTCCCTAAATTGTGTTGCGTCTTCTCCATCTCAGGGTGCTGGGCCAAGAGCGCTTCTGAGATATGGATGGCTTTCTTCATCTGCCCGCCTTCGGCATACGCGGCCGCCAAGTTGTTCTGCCACTCCGCGTTATCAGGGCGGGTTTTCACGGCCGCTTCCAACGTTTCGATGGCATGCGAAATGTCCCCGCCTTTCAGGTAAGCGGTCCCCAGCTCAAAGAGCGTCTCGGGGACGCTCACCCGAGTTTGCAGCGTTTGGCGGAATTGATTCAGTTTCTCTGGCGAAATTCCATCTTGCGTGGCGATGCGCACCAGGTCCCGCGAAGCTTCATCGTAAGTCGGGTCGATGGCCAGGCAGAGTTGGAACTCTTTGGCCGCCTTATCGAATTGACCCCGGCTGGCAAACTGTCGCCCCAAACCGTAATGCATCCGCGCACTCTGAGGGGCGGTCTTCAAAGTCGCCTGCACCAACGCCATGCCGTTGCGCCAGTCTTGGCTTCGAATCATCGTGAGGAAGGAATAGATTAATACAAGGGCGAGTCCGACTTTTTCAGTCGTCATCCCCGAGTGCCCCTGTCGGGGATCCATGGATTCCCCGCCAGAGTCCGCGGGGAATGACATGAGGCGTGCAAGATCCGCTGCGGCGAGGGCAAACCCGATCACCGCTAAATACATGAATCGCTCGTTGATGACCGACTTGATGGGGATGAGGTTGGACACCGGCGCCAGGCCGATGAAGAAGAAGAGAATGCCAAAGGCAAGAACTGGTCGTCTCCGCCAATTCCAGGCGGCCACGCCGAGGAGCGAGAAGAGAAATGCGATGGATCCAATTACTCGCAGGTCGGTGATCGAGCGACTGACATCAAAGAGGTATTCCAGGCTCAGGGGATGTGGCCAGACCATGAGCCGGCAGTAGGCCGTGAAGCCGCGGGTCATGGTGAGCATCGTGTGGTAGAAATCCCCGCCCCAGTAGCTGGATTGACCCATGCGCCCGAGCATGTGGGTGCGCAGAGCGAAGTAGGAGACGGCGACGAGGAAGTAGGGCAACGCACACTTAAGCGATCGGGCGATCGAGCGATCGGGCGATCGAGTGAAACACAATTCCCACAGCACGATCACCGCGGGCAATACGATGACCATTTCTTTAGAGAGAAGACCGCAGGCGAACAACGCCAGCGAAAGGATCTTTGCTGTCATCCCCGAGTGTCTCTGTCGGGGATCCATGATGGATTCCCCGCCAGAGGCCGCGGGGAATGACGAAAGCCACGCCCCGAGGAAAAACGCCAGCGAAAGAAGGTTCGACCGGCTGGAGATAAAGACCACCGACTCAACCTGGACCGGATGCACGAGGAAAACAGCGGCGGCGATGAAGGCAGGCCATGCCGCCTCACCCGTATTTTGGGCGCCCTCTCCCGATGGGAGAGGGAGGAGGCGAACGGAACGGACGCCGGGGTGTGAGGCGGAATATACCCGTCCGAATATCTCGAGCCCCAGCCAGAAGACCAAGAGCGCATTGAGAATGTGCAACGCGAGGTTGAAAAGCCGATACCCGAAGGGGTCATTACCACCCAGCGCGTAATTAATCGCATAGGACAGCGTCACGAGCGGGCGGTAGTTGTCGTGCGCGAGTTGCTGATCGGAGGCGAGCGTACCGGGCTCGGTGAAGAATGCCGACCAATTCTTCAGGCTGTGGATGGCTTGATTGAGAACGACAAAAGAATCGTCATCATAAACAAACTCGTAGTGGAGGGTCTGGCCGTAGAGCAGCAGCCCGAACACCACGAGAGCGCCGGCCAGCCAACCTGTAAGCCGACGGGGAGACGGAGGGACGGAGAGATGGGGGGACGGCGTCTCGACACCTTGACTTCCTCCCTCCTTGTGGGGGAGGACCGAGGTGGGGGGTGCGTCGATCATTGTTCCCCCCCATCCACACCTTCCCCCGCCAGGGGGGAAGGGCCCACGGCGGGCCTCAACCGATACAGCACATACGCCGCTTCTTTGATTGTGGCCGGATCGACCTTCGGGGCCGCTTCAGGACCCAGCAAATACTTTGAGGGCTCGCCCGCTTTGGCAAACACCGCACCGTCAAACCGGTACCGGCCGCTGTGGAGCCACTCGCTCCCTTTGTCCAGAATGAATCGGTCCGTGTTCGGACCGGCCAGGAAAGAGAGCGGGTTGTTGATCCAGACGATCATCGCGGGGAATCCCCGCTCGATGTCCCGCGCGACTTCCTGCTGGAAAGCGAGCGCGCCGACGCGCTCGATCGTCAGGGGATAGAAAAAGATGTGCCGCGTGGGACTCTGGCGTTTGGCGAGGAACAGAATCTCCGGCTCGGATCCGAAGATGAAGACTTTATCGGACGGCTGTGTCGTTTCTGCGATGTAGCGGGCCACACGATCGGCTTCCACAAAATAATTGCCTTGATAGGTGGCTCGTGAAAACGCTTCCGGCGAGCCGCCCCACAAGTACGCGCGATTGGCAACTCCGTACATCGCCGCAAGGAGCATTCCACTGATCACAATGCCTCGGCGTTGTTTCGGCCATAACCTCGACACTAGGGCGCCCAACGCCAGCGCGACCACCGGCGCGAGTTCCAAGAAGTAATGGCTCAAGAAACGGAAGCTGACGCACAGGCTGGCGACGGCGGCCAGACTCCACAGTAGTAGGGTCCATCGCTCGGATCGCTTGCTCCTGACAAGAACGGCTAAACCCGCGAGAGCGGCCAGCCATATCCCCGCTTCAGCCGGAGCGAGGGCGTGGAGATTATCGAGCAGACCTTTGAATCCGTCCGCGAGTCTGCCCCCTGTGGCCACTTCGGTTGTGTGCTGCAGGTTGTAGGTGAAAACCGCGTATAGAAAATCCACCCAGGTGCCGCGCATCCAGAAATAGCTGGCGCAAAGCGCCGGGACAATAAACGCTCCACTGGCGTATTTCCCCAGAGCGGCGAAGCGGCTGCGGAATGAAAGATCAGAGCGAGCTACGAGAAGAGACGCGCCGAAAGCGAGGGCGTAAAGAACGGCCGTTTGCTTGGTCATGATCGCGGCACCGATGCATAGGCCGGCGAGGAAGGCGGAGCCAGGCAGAAAGTAAACAGTCAAAAGCACGGGCAGCAAAACGAAGGCTTCGGCTGTTGCGGCACTGCCTACGCCGTAGGTTGGCTCCGCGGCAAGAAGTGAAAAAGCCACGGTGGCCGCCAAGGCTCCCGCCTCGCTGAACCACCGCCGGGCAATTTTGTAGAAGAGAGCGACCTGCAGGATCCCCAACAGGATGAGGAACAGATGAATGCCTTCCGGCTGAGTTCCAAAAACTGCCTGGGCAACGCGGTAGCTCGCATAGAGCAAGGGCGGCTTGTTATCGAACGCATCGCGGTAAGGAACTTCGCCCTGGCTCCAGCGCCAGGCGATGTAGGAAAATCCTCCTTCATCCCGATCGAACGGGACATGCAGCACCGGGAAGCGGATGGCGAGGCTGACTAGGAGGATGAGGAACAAAGTTGGGACGCGCGCGCGCCTGCCCGCCGGCAGGCGGGTGCGCGCTAAAAAGGAAGGAAGGCGCAAAGACATCGATCAAGCCTAAGGTAAGCTGATCGATTTTTCAACTACTTTTGTGCGGTGTTAAATGAGGTGAATGGATTGGATTTACAAATAGATTTCACCGGAAAAATGGCGGCAATTCAGTAGGAGTGGAATTAGGCGGTTGGTCCTAGGTTGCCAGGCCTCCAACAACAACACCTTTAGGAATACGAAGAGTGGGCAGGCCGTCAGAAACTGGGGCACCTTGGCCGTCTTTGCCGCAGGTTCCTACAGACCAGCCCATGTCCGAACCGACCAAATCAATCGCTTTCAAAACCTGCGGGCCGTTCCCCAAAAGGTTGGCGGAACGGATCAGTGGACCGATCTGCCCGTCCTTGATTAAAAATCCTTCTTCGACTTCGAACACAAAATCCCCCGTCGCCGGCTCCACCTGGCCTCCGCCCATTTTAGTGACGAGAAGCCCATTGGGAACAGAACGCAGGATCATCACGGGATCATCAGGCCCTGGAGCAACAAAGGTATTCGCCATCCGCGGAATCGGTCGATGCTTATAGGATTCACGCCGGCCGTGGCCATTCGAGGAAACACCTTCTTTCCGCGCTGTCTGACGGTCATAGAGATAAGTTTTGAGAATGCCGTGGTCGATGAGGACGACGCGCTGCGCCGGCGTTCCCTCATCGTCAAAAGCATAGAAACCCCGCTGACCGGGCATGGTCGGATCTTCCAGGACGCTCACTTTCTCATGGCCCACCACTTTGCCGACAGCCCCTTTGTACATCGGTGAAACTCCTTTTTGCACCGCGTCGGCTTCGAGCGGATGACCGATCGCTTCATGGATGAGCGTCCCTCCGGCCTCGGCGGCGATGATGACAGGCATCTCTCCCAGGGGTGCGGCCGGAGCCGAAAGCCGGCGCACGGCGCGCTCGGCCACTTTTTTAGCCAAGGCGACGACATCATGGCGATCAAACAACTCAAATCCACCCGAACCGCTGAAGGAATCAAACGCCGTTTGCAGAAGACCATCTTTTTCAGCAATGACCGAAATGGAAAATGTAAGAATAGCTCGCCATTCTTCCGTCTCACCGCCTTCAGATGTCCAAATCTTGATATGTTTGCTGGTTTCGCCGTAACTGATGGACACCTGACGGACCAAAGGGAGCGAGGCGGCCTGGAAGGACTTCTGAAGGAGCGCGACTTTGATTTCTGGAGAAATCTGATCGACAGGCTTGGAAATAACGGGGCGATAAACCCTCATCCGGCCTCCGGCCACCTTCTCCCTGAAGGGAGAAGGCCCACGACTCAGTAGGCCCTCGCCCTTTAGGGAGAGGGTGGGCATAGCCCGGGTGAGGGTGGCCGTAAGTTGTTTAGAGAGAACCTTAATGGCCTGTTCATCCGGATCATCTGAGGACGCATAGCGGTTCTCCTCGCCAATAAGATAGCGGAGTCCGGCGCCGCAGTCCTGGTGATGCGTCAGGCGTTCGAGTTTCCCCTCTTCCCAGCGCATGGACAGCGAACGCGCCTCTTCCCAATACAAGTCTGCATAGTCACCGAAAGAGAGGATCGAACCATCGGACAAATTCACAATGGACGTTATTGTAATTTATTGCAGCGGAAGGCTGACAATGAAGGTACTGCCTTTCCCCAAATCGGATTCCACGCGAACCAACCCGCCGTGTTCTTCTACGACCCGCTTCACGAGGGCGAGTCCCAACCCCATCCCCTGGACCTGGCCTGTGAAGCTGCCTTCAATCTGGTAGAACTTGTTGAAGATTTTTCCCCGCTCTTCCGGCGGAATTCCCGGCCCATTATCGGTCACGCTGATCTCCATTTTTTGATCCTGCGCTTGACCGCTCAAATGAACCTTGCGCGGCGTACGCGAGTTGAATTTGACAGCGTTTTCAATAAGATTTCTAAGCACTTCCTTCATCCATATTTTGTCCACGTTGAGCGCGGGGAGATTATTGATGGCGGCATCCCGGTTAATCTGCGCTTCCGTCGTCCGCAAATAGGGCGCAAGGTCCGATAAGGCCAAATCAAAAATGGAGGCGATCGAATGAGGTTTTCGTGTCAGCTCCATCGTTTCCCCTTCCAGGGCGGCGAACCACATGAGTTTTTCAACAAGGCTCGCCAATTGCGCGCTGTTTCGGTCAATGGTCTCAAGGGCGGTTTTTTGAAATGAGGTGAGCTCTTCGGGCTTTTCCAAAAGCATAGGTGTAAACCCCCGAATGGCGACCAGCGGCGTCTTGAGCTTATGCGACACGAGCGCCAAAAAGTTTTTCTTGAGTTGAGCTTCCTTGCGCTCATCCGTCACGTTGGAGAAGACCACGAGATAGCCTGTGACTTTGCCCCGATCATTGCACACCTGATTGATGACACCCGCCAGAATGAGCGGAGGCGGAGTTTTACGCACGAGCTCAATCCCGCAGGCTCCTCCCAGGGCGGGAACTTCCGACCATGACGGCTTGACGTCAAATGCCGACTCAATGTCCGACCATAGCAAGGCTTCGAGCTTGTCTTTTCCCAAAAGATTATGGGCCGCGGGGTTCCCCAGTACAATTTTTCCGGACGGCTCAAGCAACAAAGCCCCCTCGACCATTTCGCCCAGGATCGTCGACATTTTTTCTTTTTCCTGGCGGATGGATTCAAAGAGACGCGCGTTTTCAATGGCGATCGCGGCTTGCGCGGCAAAGGTTTCCAGCATTTGAACATCAAGATCTGTGAAGGGAGAGCCATCGGCGCGGTTGATCGCTTCCATCACGCCGACGAGCTTGTCTTTGAAAAGCATGGGTACGGCGAGAATCGCTTTTGTTTTGAATTGTGTGGTTTTATCCGCTTTCTGTGTCCAGCGCGAATCCTTGGAGGTATCATTGACGACGGCGGGTTTGCGGTTCTCGGCCACCCATCCCGCGATCCCTTCGCCTTTTTTTAAACGGATTTGCTGAAGAGCTCCCTTTTTATCCCCCAAGGCCACATCAAAATAGAGTTCGCCTGTGGGTTGATCCATCAACAGGAGCGAACCCGACTCAGCGCGCACGACCTCACTGGCCAGTTTCACGACTGTCTCAAGAAGCTCAGAGAGACGCAGGGTAGAGGCGATTGCCCGCGTGGCTTCAAAGATGCGAACGAGATCCTGTTGCGGTAACTGCATATTTTTTAATCGTCATCCCCCGCGGCCGTAAGCGGGGGATCTATCATGATGGATCCGCCAGACGTCTGGCGGATGACGGCTGTTGGAGTGTAAAGGGATCAGGTTGAATTTTCAATGGGAAATACGGCGAGCGGGTACAGTGCGATGTCGCATGGGCCTTCGTTTGGGAGGAGGCGAAACGAACTTCCGGCGGAGCTCTGTCCGGACGGCCGGCGTAAACGGAGACCACGTGTTTTGGATTCGCTGTTGCCGGCGTTTCAGCACCTGTCGTTTTCCCGCAATGGCCTGCATGCGGGGGCTGAAGCGAGACATTATTTGGATTGGTTTACCCCGTTTGGCGACGGATTCTTGTCCTGCCGAGACTTGGACCGGCGGCTGAAGGCCTTGCGCTGTTTCTGCCGGTTCCAACTCTACGGTCCCTTCAAAAACGCCGAGATGAGTTCCTCCCTGCCGTGATGCTTCAAGAGCAAATTCGGTACCCCGCACAGCGACAACCGCCGCGGGCGTATTGAATTCCCAGCGTTGGACCGTACCCGCGGCGCGCATGGAATCCACTTTCCCCATGAGAGTTCCTGAAGAAAGATCGAGCCTGCCGGCATTGATTTCTGTATGTTCCATCACCACCTCTGTCTCCGGCTCGAGTATCCAGAGCGCGTTATCCGAAAGAGCCAGTTCCACGCGCCCATCTTCCCCTGTGCGGATATGATCCCCCGGTTCGATCGGCAATCCCTCTTGAGGTTCGATCCATTCGGCCGCGCCTTGCGTCAAGAGGCCGACATCGCCCGTAACGGCCCAGAATCGGGCCTGGTTTTCGGTGAGCGGTTCTGCGCATAAAGGCGCCGCCAACAACAAAATCATGAACCAAATCATTTTTTCCTCTGCACGGCTAAGTGATCATTGTAATACCTCGAAAACCGGTGGGTTCCCTGGCCGTCCGCGACAAAAAACATCATGTCGGTTTGGGCGGGGTGCGCGGCGGCGTCTAAGGCGGCCTCTCCAGGGTTGCCAATCGGGCCCGGCGGCAAACCCGGATGATGATAGGTGTTATAAGGCGAAATCACTTGCAGGTCTTTATACGTGAGATGAGCTTTCCGGGCCCCCAACGCATATTCGACGGTAGCGCAGGATTCAAGATACCAATGTTTCCGCAGCCGGTTATAAAAAACACCGGCGATGAGGGGTCTCTCCTGAGGGGCTCGAGCTTCCTTTTCTACGATGGATGCCAGCGTGACCAATTGTCCGTAGGAAAGTTTCATCGCCTTGGCGCGTTCCTTAAAATCCTTCGGTTCCTTTTCCTTGAACCGTTCGATGAGTCGCGCGATCACGCGCTCGGCAGATAGCCCTTGTTCAAAAAAGTAGGTGTCTGGGAAAAGAAATCCTTCCCGCTTTTCCTTCTCGACAAGGGCGAGGAATTCAGCCGCCGGAGTCACACCACGCGCATCAAGAAGCGCGGCCATTTGCTTCGCGGTCCAGCCTTCGGGAAATGTGATTCGGACGAGCGGCGGCCCTCCACGAAACTTCTGAAATATCGCCCATCCCGAATCCCGAATTGGAAGCTCATACACCCCTGGCTTAATGGCGCCCGGATGCCCGAAGAGTTTGACCCATATGAGAAAACTCCAGGGATGACGGATCAGGCCCTGTTCGCAAAGATCGCGGGCAATCCCCCGGGCGGGCAGCCCCTTGCGGACCTGGAAGCGAACAGTGGTCACGGACCCGAAAGGCCGGGACATCCACAAAAGAGCAGCGACACTGAGGAAGCACAGAAGAAGCCCTAGAAGAACAAATTTGGATCTGGAGAATTTTGGAGCGGAAGGCGGCGGCTCCGCGGCAGGGATCATCTGCTCGCGAGGGGATTAATCGGGGTGGCCGGGAGCGGGACCGATTGAAAACCTCCGTGAACATGGTCAATACCTAGAAGCTGGGAAACGGTCACAAAGTGGTAGCCCTCTTGGCGGAGTTCTGCGATCAACTCGGGCAGCATTTCAACCGTGTTGGAGATCCCTGAATGCATGAGCACGATGG
>JBGPLV010000036.1:0-10605 GCA_041486625.1 Elusimicrobiota bacterium | reverse complement strand
TCGTATTTCAACTTCCCGATGGAAGACCATCGCCCTCATTGTTTTGATCGGAGATCTCATAGGTTTCGCCCAGTATGTCCGGGTTCCCTGGTTGCCACCCTCGTCATTGGCGCGGAAGCCTCCCTTGGCCGTCATGATGGAACAGACCCCCCCCCACCGTCTTTACCATCCTCCTTTCTTGACAGGACAATATGCGCGGCAAGGTTGGCATACTTTGGAGGACTACGCATTGATGAAAGATTTCTTGATGCCTTCTTCTGGAATGGCATTTGGGGTGCGGGAAGTCAATAGTTATCAGATTCTGACGCTCAAGGCCGCCGCGACGTATCAGGCTCGCCTACTTCGAGAAGGCCCAACTTCGCGTCTGGCTCGTTGGGCCGGAATATCAACCGTCGTTACCCTGACGCCGAACGCACGCAGGGTCCAAGCCGAAACCTTAAGGGTCGTCGCGCTTAAAGATCCCGAACCGCCTGTCTTTCTCCCAAGCCCGCGACAGGGGGATCGGGTTGTTGCTTTCGAACAATCCCCCGGGTACTTGAAAGCTTTTGTTAATAGCTCTTTCAATGGCCAACAGGTCGTGTTCTCAGAGGTGGATTTCCCAGGCTGGCAGCTCATCATCGATGGTATTCCGTCCGCACATGAGCAGTTTGAAGACACCTTCCTTTGCGCCAAAGTTGCTAAGGGGCCGCATGAGCTAATTTTCAAATTTGCATCTGAATCGTTTCGAATTGGAGTACGGATTAGCGCCTTGACCGCCTTGGGCTTGATTGCTTATTCCTTTCTCTTTCGTTATAGAACTGGCGAGGGAGTGACATGATTCGACGCTTTTCGATAGTCACCCCTCCTCCTACCCCATGGATTTTATCCATTACTGGGCTGTTCCACGTATGCTCCCCTGGACAAGGCGAGCCCGTTTTTTCAGGGCGAGCTCAACACGGAGGGGTACCAGCCCCTTTACGTTTCCCCCCAATCGCGAAATCTCTCTCACCAGGCTGGATGATAAGTAGGTGTAACGTTCGTCCGGCATCAAGAATACCGTCTCAAAGCGCGTATTCTGCCGGCGGTTCATGAGCGCCATTTGAAACTCATATTCGAAATCCGAGATGGCCCTCAAACCACGGATCACTGCGGCTGCCTTTTGATGCTTTACATAGTCGGCCAAAAGACCCGAAAAACACTTCACTTGGATTCCGGTATGTCCCTTGAGGGCCGTTCGAAGAAAGGACATCCGTTCGTCGTGAGAAAAATAGGGTGATTTTTGTGAGTTCTTGCTGACCGCGACGATGATCTCATCGAACAAATGCCTGCCGCGGTGGATAATGTCCAAATGCCCATTGGTCACAGGGTCGAATGATCCGGGGTAAATGGCGATCTTTTTCATACAAGGTCTCTCCCGCTATTTTACAGTTTTTGAGGTTCTCCGAAACGCCACCCCAACGCCAGTACCAGAGGTCCTATGCCGTGCAAGATCAGCCTCGGCAACGTGACAGGCACAAGAAGATCGAGATTCCCAGAATAGATCAGGTAAACATAGGCATAGACGGTAGCCTGAAGGCCGATCGCCATCAGTAGTATTTTAGATTCTCGAGGGAACGGTATCGACCGACTTGGCCAGAAGAGTCCGGCCAATGCCAGCAATGAGAATAAGCCCCAGCGTTTAATTCCCATGATTTCCTCCCAAAACGAAGTCGTGATCAACTTCAACCGGGCAAACGTCTGACCAATAGGAAGATCCAAGATCTTCGCCTGGTGAGCGCTATTATGGGGCAGTTGATACCTCACCCACCCCCACGGCAACAGCAACAGGACCGCCGCACCCCAATACCGCATCCACAAACGACGCCTTTGCGGAGATGCCTGCGTCATGAATAATCCCCATCCGATGGCCACGGCTGGGATTCCCTCGTTCTTCGTAAAAGCACAACCCAACGCCAACAGAGGCGTCAAAAGAGACGGGGCCTCGAAACCATGCGGACTGATGCCCAATCCACAGATCAAGAATCCGGTCCAATAAAGCCCGAAGGGTGTGTCGGCGAAGCCGGATACGGCTTGTCCCATAAAAATATTGGAGAAAACGGGAAGCGTGGCGAGAAAAGCAACCCAGAGGCGCGCATACTCCCGCCTTAGCCGGGCGGCCAGAGCCTCATAGATGATCCCGAGCCACGAGATCCAGTAGGCCAAAAATATGAGCCGCACGACGCGATCATCGATATGCCCCAGCCACCTGTAATATCCGGCTTCAACATAAGGAACGAGCAAGGGATAATCGGTGCTGTAATGTAGCACGGAAGGATCCAAGAACGCAGGGCTCTTAAAAGTTTGCTCGTGCATCAGAATCTTGGCTTTGAATCCGTAGATCACAATGCTGTCCCACATATGCATGGGAAAAGCAAGCGCCTGCAAGGCCGCTGTAAGGACGGCTATCGCGATGAGCACGACGGCTACGGAATTTGACCAATGATTCAGCCGCTTACCCTCCCGCCTGCCATTTTCCTCTCCCCCGAAGCAGCGACGTCCGGGTAGAATACGTCCACCAGCGACTGGTAACGCCACGAGCATCACCTGCCAGAGATATAGCCGTATACCTTCCGTGGAGATGTTAAACAGATTAAGAAGGAAATGGGTGTAGGCCCAAACGATGGTCCCTAGGCAAAAACTCCAAAAGAGGTGAACCCCTTGCCATTGTGGTTGGCCGGCTAAAAAACGCAACCAGGCCGCTCCCAAGCCCACGAGATAGGCAACATACAGCAAAAGGATCAGTTCAGCCATGCGGGGCCAATGGGGGGTAAGCGGTGAGCTCCGGATGAGGACCCTCGGAGTAAACCAGAACCCAATCGCCAGGGTACCGCTTTCGGATTTCGTATCTATCCGTCAGGATATCGGATCCCTTTTTGAGAAGCCGTGGGTAAAGAAAATACGCCAAATACCATGGCGGCTCAGAGGACACGAGCCGGACCGTGGTAAAATTGGGAACATGATTTTCCAATTCGAGGAGTGCGCGATAGGTTTCCCCTCTCTGGAGGTAACGGCGTTGGATATTGGAAAGCCCTTGGACAGCACGGAAACTGACGACCGAATTCCAGCCGTTGGGAATGAGAAAGAGTGAATTGACCACGCAAGCACCCAACAGAGCGTGCCGGATCCACACCGTCACCCCGTTATGCCTAGAGACCATTTTGCGCGGTACTGTACGAGGATAGTGCTTTTGAGAGGGGGCAATTCCGGGCTCTTGAGCGTACGATCCGCATGCAGAATTTCCTCCCCGGCCTGGCGAGCCTACTGACGAAACTATTCTACAGCTTTTCGGGGAGTGATTTGTGCCCCCTGCTGATTTCCATGGATGCGTGCCAAGTTCAGCCTGGCCAAGGCAAAATCCGGACGCAAACGAATTGCCTCCCTCAAGCGGGCTTCCGCCAGATCCAGCGGTCCGCCGAATTCCAATACGATGGCGGCATATCCGTTGAGCGCAGAAGTGAGTTCCGGATCCGATTGGAGGGCCAGTTCGATTCCCCTCATCCCCTCCTTCACTCGACCGGTCGCGAATAAGCGGGAAGCATCCAGAAACCGCTGGTAGGCCGTCACGTAAGGCGTGCTGAATTTCACCTCATAGATCGCAGTCCCTTCTTCCTCATCGCTGAAAACCGGACGGAAAGCCGCTGGCCAGTTGGCCATCCAATCGGTGGTCTGGTTCCAGTATCCAACCGGATCCAAGGTGCCTTGTACATTCACGAACAGAATTGGCACCCGTTCAATCAATACATGGGAGATGCCCTTTGTCAGCAATTGAAATCGGAACTGCTCCGCGTCGCGCGCCGGCACATAAGCGAGCGAATAGCGATCCGTATAGAGTGTTATGGTAGGAGCACGAACCGCCAGAATCTTGTGGTTTGGGTCCAAAGGCACTTGTGTCTTGATCCAAGCCAACGTCGCGGCCGGGAGCCGATTTTCCGTGGTAATTCCATGAGAAGAAAACGCCTGATAGTAATCCTGGACCGCATAAGTCGCACCCGCCAAGGCCAACCCCAGGGCGCCAATTTTTGCCATAACGGACCATCGCCGCTCTCCTTCGTTCAACGCTTTGGCCAAGAATAATAGGGAGAACGGCAGCATTGGGAAAAAATAATGCGGATGGACCGCCAGCCACACGCCATGCAATCCCATGAAACTACCTGCGAATAGACCCATCGCAAGCGCCAGGGCGTGAGATGCATTACTTTCCCTCAGCCAAGTGAAGAATCCCCAGATGGCGAATACACCCCCGGCCCATGAGGTTAGCGACAGCCACCAGCGAGAGGTTTCTCCAAATGAGATTCCAAGCAACATTTCCCAAAACCATACATTCGCTACGCGTGACCAATGGTGCACAAGCAGGGTTGTGCGCGATAATGATTCCAAGCTCATTTGCCATAGGGTGCCGTAGCCGCTCCACTGCCCAGTCAAATCCTGGTTGCGATAAAGCCATGCAATTCCAACAACAGCCGTTGGAACAAGGCCGATCAGAGCTTGCCGGGACCGTTTCGTGTAGAGAAAGGAGGCCACGATGGTAAGAGGCAGCAAAATGCCTTCGGGCCGAACCATCGTGGCGCAAGCACACAGGATCCCGAGCGCCCAGTTATTTATGGACGATGGCGCCCGCAACGACTGCTTCAGGTACCAGAAAACCGCCAGCACGAGGGCAACGAAGACAGTGTCAGCAATGAGCACGCCTGAAAGAAAAAGTGTTGAAGGATTGAATAGGAATAGCAGCAGCAAGAAGATCCGGATTCGTGGTTCAACCACATCTTCCAGAAGGCCCCAAAACAAAATGCCGCTGACCAATGCCGACGCCAGCGGGATAATTTTCATCCAGGCCCAATGATGACCAACGAGGGCCATAACGGGGGCTAACAACAGCGGAAATCCGGGTAAGGGAAAATTGAGTGGTGGATGATCCGGACTTTGGAGGCTGGCATAGTGCCCCTGAAGAAGCGCCTTGGCTGCCAGGAGATCCCGCGCATCATCGGAGAAGCAACCGATAAAAGTGCGGGGTAGATTGGCGAAATAAAGCAGGCCTGCTCCTAACAGAATCCATACCAGTGGGCGGAATGATTTTAAACGAAATGCGTCTCCCTTTCGCACCCTCATTTCTCGCTAGCCCGTGGCTCCGAAAGACCATTTGGGGCCATACTGCGACAAAATGACCTGTCGAAGAGAGGCGTGGTCCGGGTTTTTGAGCTCAGGATCTGATTCCAGCAGATCTTCCGCGGCTTGGTGGGCCTGCTGGATCAGCCGAGCGTCGCGGATGAGATGGCCCATTTTAAAGGCCGGCATTCCATGCTGCATGGGGCCCAAAACCTCTCCCGGCCCGCGAAGTTCCAAGTCTTTTTCACTCAAGACAAAGCCGTCCGTCGTTTCGATCATGATCTGGATGCGCCGGTGCGCATCCTCGCTGCGCACATCGGCGATCAAAAGACAGATAGAGGGCGATGGCCCGCGGCCCACGCGTCCGCGGAGCTGGTGAAGCGTAGACAGGCCGAAGCGTTCGGCATGCTGGATGGTCATGACCGTTGCGTTCGGCACATCAATCCCGACCTCGATAATGGACGTGGCCATTAACACATCAATAGTCCCTCGACGGAACTGGTCCATGATGGTTTCTTTTTCTCGCGCCGCCAGTTGCCCGTGCAGGACACCGACGCGGAGGTCTTTAAACACTGTTTGCTTAAGCAGCGTTGCTTCCTGAACCGCCGCCTTAAGTTCCAACTTATCGGACTCCGAGACCAAGGGATACACCACATACGCTTGTCGGCCGGTGGACACCGCCTGACGGATGCGGCGATAGGCTTCCTCTTCTGAAACGTGATACGTTGCCAAAGAAGACCGTCCTGGCGGGAGCCCTTCAAGTATGGACACATCCAAATCCCCATAGAGGGTCAGTGCCAAAGTCCGCGGGATGGGAGTGGCGGTCATGACTAAAATATCCGGGACTCCCCCTTTTTCACGTAAAAGGGTACGGTGTTCCACTCCGAAGCGATGCTGTTCGTCAATCACGGCGAGCGTGAGACGGGAAAATCGGACGCGTTTTTGGATGAGCGCATGCGTGCCGATCACCAAATCGATGTGGCCTGCGGCGATTTCATCTAGAATCTTCTTTTTTTGCCCGGGTGTTTGCCGGCCGCTGATCAAGGCATACCGAACGGGGAGATCCCGGAGAAACCTGGCAAAGGTCAACGCGTGCTGCTCCGCCAGGATTTCGGTCGGAGCCATGAGGGCCGCCTGCCCGCCATTCTCAACCGCCAAGAGCATCGCGGAGAGCGCGACCACGGTTTTCCCGCTGCCCACATCCCCCTGCAAGAGACGGTTCATCGGCTCGGGTTTCATCAAGTCGTCAAAGATTTCACGGATCACGCGCTTTTGAGGCGCGGTGAATTCAAATCCCAGATGTTCGCGGAAAGGGGTTAGAAGGTTTCGCCGCAGCGTATAACGATGAGTCTTGGGGTGTTGTTTCACCTCGAGCCTGAGCCGGGCCAGAGCTGTTTCCAGCGCCAAAAATTCCTCGAAAGCCAGAATCTCGCGGGCCTGCTCTTTTTCGAGAAGCGTCTTGGGAAAATGGATGTGGGACAGAGCCCAAGCCCGGTCCTGCCAGCTGTTTTTTCTCCGAAGCCATTCGGGGATCAGGTTGTGGACCTGAAGCGTTCCCTGGGTAAGGACTCTTCCGATGAGAGATCGCAAGAACCGTTCGCTCAGGCCCTCCGGAACCGTATAAAGCGGGACAATCCTTTCAAAGTGAAATTGTTCGTCTCCCGCAAGCGTCGCTTCAGTGTCAGTGCAAACCGAGAAATCCTCCACGCGGACCTGCCTGCCGGCAGGCAGGTCTGATCGGCTACCGGGACCCCATTCGATGGACCCGTAGACGTAAAGGGATTTGCCAATTTGAAGATGGTGCCGCAGGGAAGAAAATACATCGTAACGAGGGTTGAGTTTCTTGAACCAGACCGCGTTGATGCGTCCGGTCCGGTCTTCCATGGCCGCGGTCGCGATGCCGAGCTGCGAACGGGTGATCGAAAAGTCGATGGAACGAATCGTTCCGCGCAACGCTGTTTTTTCACCCATCGGGGCCTCGCGGACCGAAAATCGTACGCGGCGATCTTCCCAGTCCCGCGGGTAATAGGTCACCAGGTCCAAGGGCTGAAGAATTCCCATTTGGGCTAGAACCTCAGCCCGCGCCGGCCCGACGCCCTTCAGATATTGAAGGGGTGTGCTGATCTTGCTTTCTGAGACGGAATTTGGCAAAATATTTAGTCTATGGCGCTTCGATGCGAAATTTGTAACAAGAGTCCTCGATCTGGGAAGACGGTCAGTCATTCCCACAGGGCCACCAACCGCCGGTTTCTGCCGAATGTTCACCAAGTTAGGATATTGTGGAACGGGAAACCTAAGCGCGTGAAAGTATGCTCACGCTGCGTGCGTTCTGAAAAAGTCGTCAAAGTCGGACCCCGCCAAACATCCGGCGAGGCTCGCCCTCCGGCGGCTCGCCAGCTCGCCGCGGCTTAATCTTTTCCCCTACTACCGACCGACTGGAGTCACGAGACCCGCTGATGGACTGGAAGCGGAGCTTCCGTATTTCTTGGGCATGCGACCCGCCAAATAAGCCAGCCGGCCCGCTTTGACCGCCAACTTCATGGCTTGTGCCATGGCCACAGGGTCTTGGGCTTCCGCCACAGCGGTGTTCATCAGCACCCCCGCGGCTCCGAGTTCCATGACCACGGCCGCATCCGAAGCTGTCCCGACCCCCGCATCCACAATCACAGGGACTTTGGCCTGCTGCAGGATGAACTGAACAGGTAAGGGGTTTAAGATTCCCTGACCACTGCCGATAGGGGCGGCCAGGGGCATGATCGTGGCCGCTCCGGCTTCCTCGAGCCGGCGTGCCACAATGGGGTCATCACTCGTATAGGGAAGCACTGTAAAACCTTCCTTCACCAGCACCTTGGTAGCCTGGAGGGTCGCCTCGACATCAGGAAAGAGTGTCTTCGGGTCGCCAATGACCTCCAATTTAATGAGGTTTGTCTCCAGGGCTTCTCGGGCCAAGCGCGCCGTTCGTATGGCGTCTTCGGCGGTGTAGCATCCTGCGGTGTTCGGCAGAATGGGAAGCCCCGCGGGGAGGAATTTCCAAAAGGATTGGGAAGATTTATCCGTCAGGTCCACTCGTCGAACGGCCACGGTTACCATCGCAGGATCTGCAGTCACGAGTGCCTGCTTCATGAGCTCCAGTGTCTTGTATTTCCCCGTCCCGAGGATGAGTCTCGATTGGTATGTTTTTCCGGCGATGACTAAAAACGAATCCTCTGACATTTTAACCCCCTCCGATGGCCTGAATAATTTCCACATCATCGCCTTCTTTGAGGAGAGTTTCCCCATAGAAAGGTCTCTTGATGATTTTGAGATTGACTTCGCACGCCACACGGCCCGCGGGAATTCCCAGATCGTCCAGGAGTTGCTGCAGCGTGACGGCTTGAGCCAGCTCTTTCAGGTCACCATTCAAACTAATTTTCACGCATAAATTATACCCTGAAACCGGCAAGGAAATGGCCGAGGTATTGGTTAAAGGCGCAAGAATTATCAAGATTGCTCAAGTGCCCGGCTACCTATGATGAATTTGTAGCCGCAGGCCAACGAAATCTGTGGCGTAAGTCGTCGGGATGACCCATGAACTCACAGGAGAAAGCGACAGCGTTGGGTACCGGGCGAGCAAGAGGGCATTTAATCGGGGGAGACTCGAACGCGGCCAAAGAATCAGCGTCGGTTGGTACGCCACAATCCATGGTGTGGGGTCCCAGTTCAGTCCCAGGAATTCGAAATCCAGACTTCGAAGGTTCAGATCGGAGTCGTACAACCAAAGCGTCATGGGACCAATAATCCTGGTCTCACCGCGGAGCGTGACGACTTCTCTTTGAACCATCCGCTCCTGGATCACCGCCTGACGCAGACGCGCGGGAATCCTTAAGTGGTCCGTTCCCAGAATGACGCAAGAGGATAAAATGCCATAAAAGGCGATGGACCAACGAGCTATCGTTGTCCACGCTAGGGGATATGTCTTATTCCGGGGAATTGTGGTCAATACGAAAAGGCATGCTAACAGGATATCCGCTGTGACGTGCTGCGATGGGACGGCAAAAATGACGGTGCACAGGCAAAGCGTTATCACGTCGATCATATCGACATTCAACGTCCTTTGAAAAATCCGGCGCATGACGAAGCCGCTCTGCCAAATCCACCACGGGAAGAAAAAGAGTGCGTAGGAATGGGTCTGTGTAGAAATAGTCAAGAGACTATGGGCGACCCATGCTGCCGCAGCGGCTCCGACCACGAGACGCTCTGCCCGCAGCATGCTCCAAGGCCGTCGAAATTGAATCAACAGAGCCGCCAAAAGCCAAGCGAGCCAATAAGGATAATAAGCGCTTCCTGGGCCGGCGCTTTGGGCCATCGTTGATAATCCTTCATTAAGAGAATGCAGGACATTGAGGGGGTGAGACGCGAACGCAGGCTTTTGGATCCACAGGGAGCGGTACAGATAATTTTGAACGCTAAAGTACCGAGCGGCTTGTTCGATGTCAATCCACTGGATAACAGCCCAAAAGCCGACAGCCAAACCAACGCACCACAGTACAATGTGATCCGTTCTGGAGGGACCATCTCGTCGATCCATCATGGCCAGCGTCAGAATTGTCGCGACTATGTAGACGGCACTCGGATAGATGCCAAATCCGAGACCGGTCAGTGCTCCCAGCAGGATGCCGACAAATCTAGGACCATTAAGCAACCACCAGGCTACATTCACAACGTTGATTAAGAGAATGATGGCCTCGGCCCGCACCGTGTGCGTGGTGAGAAAAAATGGGGTGCTCGTTGCAAAAAAGATCAAGCCAGCGGTAGGCCAAAATCCGCCTTCTGTCCGCCGGATCAACCAATAGAGGAGGGCCAAAACGACCAACCCACTGCCCATAGGCACCAAGCGAATCGAAGCGATACCAACGCCGCAGGTTCTGAGAACGAAACGAAGGACAGCCATATAGATAGGGATTAAACCGAAGCCGTACCCGGAGCGTAATATCGCGAGATCGGGCGGCAACAGGTCCCGATATAAGTGGATATCGTGGTACAGCGCAAAGTCTGCGAATGCCACCTCGTCGCTGCCCACGCGCGGGGCCCACCAGGTTGTCAGATGGAGAGCGCTGATCGCGAGACAAAAAAGAATTTCGGCGGTTCTGGAAAATTTACTGGGGCCTTGCATGATTAACGTTCTTTAGCTCGTCGTGTTCACCCAAAGGCGAGCCCTCCAACTTTCGGGATGCTGCACGGCATTCCGAAGGAATTCCTCGTGTGACCGTGTTTTTGTTTTCGGGGATGCCTTGGACCATACGGTTTTCAGCCAGTAGTCTGGATCAGCATCGGGCTGGACGAGCTGGAATTCATTCGTTCGAATGAAGCCCTGAAAACCCTTGAGGCGTCGGTCGACGAAGATAAGCACCAGGTCATCCCAATAGACAAGAGCCCACTGTGTTCGTGGAAAATAAATAGAAAAGGGAGATGGCAAAAATCGCGTGGCGGGGTATTGGACGACGG
>JBGPLV010000035.1:0-10743 GCA_041486625.1 Elusimicrobiota bacterium | reverse complement strand
GTTTTGATTGACGTCGCGGAAGTTGCCGTTTCCTTGTGAGAAATAAGTCGGCGCCAGCTCAAAGAAATTGTAGTCGCGCTCCATATCGCCGTGCTTGCGGGAATAGCCATGAAACACCTGGGAGATGTCCCCGTCCGCCAGAATAATGGGCTGCCCACCGCGAAGGACATTGTCCAAATACGATTGGCGGGAGTACGCGTTTAGTTCAGGCGATGCCGAGTGGATCGCGAAAATGTCGGTGACTTTTGCAAGCATGGAGGCATTTTCATCGCGTTTCGCCTCGGCATAGGAGGAGGACACCTCGACACGTTGGCGGAACGCCGAAGCGTCCCCCCAGGTGTCAGCTTGGCCATAAAAGGACGACAGTCGTTCGCTGTGGCGCGGGGGGATTTGGAGCGGCGCGCAAGAAAAAGCACAGTCGAAACGCGATTCCGTCCGTTGGGGCAAGGAGGACACCGGTTTTCCGGACGCGAATAAGAGGGGTTCCTGGAAACTGGTCTCGGTGCCAAAGAGGCTTTCCGGATCCACTAAAATCTGAAGAGATTTCCCTCCCAAGAGTGAAAAACTAAAGAAGCCCCCTTCAATCCACTGGACTTCGGGCTTATCGGAGGGCTCGGTTTTGAGCTTAAAGAAGGGAAGCCTTTCATCAAGATGCGGAACTTCCGCGAAGGCTTCCATGGTCCTTGACATCTGCTTGAGAAGCGCCTCATCCAATCCGAAGGGGACGATTTGAGGAAGTCCATCCACCAGCTCGCCTTTGAATATTTGTTTGCCGATGTTTTCCACGCGCACCTGACGGACGAGCACCGGAAGGTCCTCATTGGGAGCGTTGAAAACGACCACGGTGATCCGGAGTCCCAGCAATCGATTTATTTCTTCCAATTCAACTTCATGAGCGCGAATGCGCAGGATTTGGCGGCAGTCCGAGCATGCCATCATGCGGAAGGGCTCGTACACCTGCCACTTTCCTCCCTTCTTGAAACGGAGGAAGGTCCGAAACCCGAGCAAGGGCGTTAAAGCGTAAGCTTTATTGGCGGGATAAAATTCGAGCATGGCCCCATTTTTGTTTCGAACACCGAAACTGGAGATGCACTGCCCGCGGTTGGTATAGAACACCCACATGGGTTTACCGAACACGCCGGCGATTCCAGGCAGAAAACTCGAAAAAGGACGCGCCTGGTTGTAATTCTCAATCATGAACGCGTCGTCTTTGAGAGAAAATTTGGGTTTCATGGTTCGACTTCGCTCACCATGCCCTGAGCGTTATCGACGGAACGGAGAGAGTCGAATGGGTCACGTTGGGCGTTATTGTATCACACAGCCAAGGCCGTCATCCCCCGCGGCCGCTGGCGGGGGATCTATCAATGCTGTTATGATGGATCCCCGACAGAGACTCCGCCACACGTCAGGCGGAGAGCGCCCGTCGTGTGGCGCTCACTCGGGGATGACAATATGAAGTTAATAATCGGCCCTATTGCGTTCGCGGTCTTCTTTTGGCTCGGCTGCATTCGAAAAATCGAGCCGTTTTTCTCCTACTTTTATCTGTTTGCGTGGGGGTCCTATCTGTGGATTGTAAATCGGCTTCTTGCGCCATTCCCCTCTCCCGCCGGAAGGCGGGAGAGGGCGGAGGGTGAGGGCACGGGTCTTGGCCCTCATCTCAACCTTCTCCCACCTTCGGTGGGAGAAGGAGTTTTTGCAATGTTTTGGTTGTTCTGTTTCTCTACCTCTCTCTGGTGTTTCTTTGAATTGCTGAATTTCCGGTTGAAGAACTGGTCCTACATCGGCGTGCCGCGCGAACTTTGGCTCCGCTGGCCGGGATATGCACTCTCGTTCGCAACGGTTGCGCCGGGCATTCTGTGGACGGCTTCGCTCTTCGAAAATCGTCATTCCCCGCGGCCGCTGGCGGGGAATCCATCACGTCCGTTAACGACAATGATGGATCCCGGCCTACGACATGCCGGGATGACAGTTGTGGGCCTTATCATGACCCTCCTCCCCCTTCTCTTCCCGCGCTGGTTCTTCCCCCTTGTTTGGGGCGGCATCTTCTTTTTGGCTGAACCCTATGTCCAAAAATGGGGAGGGCATTCCTTAATCGCGGACTGGCGGGCCGGATGCTGGCAAACGACCCGAGCCCTCCTCCTGTCCGGTCTGATCTGCGGCATTTTCTGGGAGTTCTGCAACTTTTGGGCAGGCAGCAAGTGGGTCTATCATTTACCTTACTGGAACTTCGGCAAAGTCTTTGAGATGCCTATCTTGGGCTTCATCGGATTTCCGGCCTTCGCGCTCGAAGTTCATGTTCTTCACGAGGCCGCGCGACTGTTCTGGCAGAAGAGATCTTCGTTAGGACGGCAAGGGTTGATTACGGGCATGCTTGCTTTTTGGATCGCCGTCTTTTACGGGATCGACCGCTGGACGGTCTTGAACTGGCGATAAAATCAAGCGGCACGGCGCCGCAGACTTTCTGCAGAATCCTGTGGAGATTCAAGCACGGGCCCTCTCGGCGCGGCGGCGGGATCTGGGGCCGTTCCGACAAGGCCGCCTTCGCGTCGAACCTGCTCCCCTCGCATCCACACAATTGTCCTGCGCAGCCCCTCCTCGAGCGGCGTGAACCGGAAACCGCGGCCGAGGAGGCCGTGCAACTGTCCGGTGTCCAGCTCCAACCGGCGCTCAGACCGATCCACCGCCCACTCGACGCTGATCGGGGAGGTGCCGGCGATCCCCTCCACAAGGGGCACCAACTCGTCGTTCCTGATAGCCTGCTCCGGATGCTCCGCCAGGCCGGGTCCGGCCACGTTGAGGATGCCCTTCGATTGCACAAGAGATTTCGGCAGCCGTTCCAACGATCCCAGCCAAGCGCAAATCTCCACGAGGTCATCGATGTAGAGGTAGCGACCGGAATCCGGCCACATGGCCGTATGGCTCACGAGTGGCTCACCGGCCAGCACTGCCCGGCTTATCTGGTTGATCTTGCGGTTCGACGGGTCGTTCGGCCCGTAGACGTGCGCCGAACGGACAACGACGCAGTCGTTGCCCGCCGCCAGCCGCTCGCCAAGGTAGAGGGACACCGCAAAAAGCGACTCCTCGAGCTGCTTGGGAACAGGATGCGCCTCAAGGAATTCGCGGACATGCGCCCGACGCTCCTGGTCGGTCTCGCCACTGAGGGATCGCTGCGCGAAACTCCTGAAGTCCTCTTCTGCGGCCTTAAGCCACTCCCCGGCCACGGGCTCGAGCCACATCAGGAGGTCCTCCTGGAGCGGACGGCGATGGAGCTCGCGGCGAACGAACTTGTAGAGCTTGGTTTCTCGCTCCGCGACGTGCCGGGTCTTCTTTAGCCACTTTGCCTCGGCTTGTTGAATCCACTGCTGCAGATTCCTGACAACCCTCGGAGGCGTATCTGAGCGAATGGGGGCATAGCGCCCCGTGAAATCGGGCAGATCCTTCGATGAGTAGTGGGACAAGAAGCGCACCACAAACACCGCGAAGGCCTCTTGAGGATTGGGGGAGAAGTAGGGCAGCGGATCGTCTTCACGGACATGCCCCTCTACCCCGCCGGCTTCGTAGACCCGCTGGCTTGACAAGTAGACGATCCGCGGTGGTTTCGGCTGGCGATCGGCCAGCGCCCGGAGGAAGGCGGCGCTCTGAGGGTTTGCATCGAGGATCGCCACCTGACGCTCCAGATCGTCGGCCTGCTCGCCGGCCATGTGCCCTACGTCTTCCACGTGGTAGATGACCGCTGCGGACTCCACAGCGCGTTGTAGCGCCTCACGTTCGAGGAGGCCGCCGATGACCTGCCGGCCGGAGTCGTTGGCGAAGCGCGCCGCCAGCGCCTTCCCGATGAACCCCGCCGCCCCCGCCCCCCTCGTCCTCTCAGAGGCACGGCTCTGTCCCGGCGATCTGCCGCCCGGCGCGGCGGCGGGCGGGTTGGCGAGAATGTTTTCAATTACTTCGTCGAGGTCACGCCAATGAAGGAAGGGCATCAGGTAAATACCCTCGATGCCTCGCTGAGCGAGGGCCTCCTGGCCCATCGAGTCCGACCAACTCTTCGTAAATGCGTTGAATGATTCTTTCCCTTTCTCCCATTCAGTTTTAAACTGTTCGCGAAGCGCGTGGACAGCCGGGTCACCTGGACGGA
Organism: Elusimicrobiota bacterium; assembly: GCA_041486625.1. Taxonomy (GTDB): domain Bacteria; phylum Elusimicrobiota; class Elusimicrobia; order 2-01-FULL-59-12; family 2-01-FULL-59-12; genus JANLWZ01. The sequence continues at coordinate 6,611 of JBGPLV010000035.1, read as the reverse complement.
GTCCCACCAACTGAAACAACCAAAAATCCAAATTATCCGGACTGGCGATGAGCGGGATGCCGGCGATGAGCGGGATTTTCTGCAATGGCCCGGCCTGATTAGCCAACTCCAGCCATTCCTGAGACCGCTCGGGGTGAAAGAACGGCTGCAGGAAAATCGCTTGTGCTTCAAGGCCCATTTTCTCGGCCATACGAGCCACTTCCTCCTTAACAGCCTTTTTATTGGGATTGGCGACCGCCCAAATCTCGAAATCCAAGGGAAGCTCTTCGCGCATTTCCCGGACAAGACGCAAGACCGTGAGGGAGTCGGGAACCAGCCATGACAAGAGAGGGATCTTTCGTGCGGCCTGAATAAGCGGATGACCTCCAGAGACGGCCAAGATGCCCTTCGCGCCCCGCCTGGCGGCTTCTTGGATACGACGTTTAATTGTCCAAGGCGCCCAATACCCAGCGGCGATGGTCACAATGACGGGATAAGAGGCTCCAGAGACGAAGCCGAGAGGATCCGGGCTGGACCGGAACGTGTCGGCCCACCAGGCGGGTTTAAAAAGGGAGACGAAAATTTCCTTTGTGAAGGCCCACGGACCGTCTAAAAGAATTTTTAACTGCTTGATGCGCGGTTGGGGCAAGTACCAAGGGGGCACGTCCGGCAAGATGAAAAACTGGGCTTTTCCATTTTCAAATAGCTGTTGATAATAGGACTTTTTGTCTGCCGGTAGAGTGGCCTTTCCCAACGTCAATTCGGCACCCACTTGCACCTCTTGGCTTTGTGCCAGTAAATTGGATGGGCGCGCCGCATAAGCTGCCAGGCGAGCGAGCTCAATCTCGGGATGATGATTCCCTTTGCCTGAGCTCCGGAACGCCCCGGTTACCCGCGCGGCCAAGGCCTGTCTCACAAACAAGTCAGAAGGTAGAGCGCAGAAGTCAGAGATGGAATTTTTGACTTCAGACTTCTGACTTCTGACTTGGGCGAGTGCCGGATCCGCGATCAAGCACGAGACCAGGAGCAATGCAACAGCTCGGACAAAAATGTTGCGCTTCACGCCGCTCTCCGCTCGGCCTGCCGAGACCCGGGCACGACGACGGAACGATGGATCGTGATCTCGTAACGGTTGTATTGTTGAAGAGATATTTCCTGGGCCCCGAACATCTTCATGACGATATGCGCGGTCGCACTGCCTGGCAATGCATAGAGTATGACCCTGTTAACTCGTGGCCACGCATGGCCGAGCTTAGCCAAACTTTCAGCCAATAATGCGGTCGCAACGCCGCGTCTTCTAAACATTGGACTAACACCTAAATCACTCAGAAGCGCGATCCGAGGACTGGATAAACTACATAGAGCCAAACCGACAACCTGCTTGCTTCGCTCGGCCACCCGCCCAAATAATTCAAGTTTCGGTTGTTGTTCCCCAGCGATCGCGGTTTGGAACTCAGCCCGGATATGCGCTTCGTGATACCGTTTACCAGGCCTGGGAGGAAACAGCTGCCGATGCAGTCTTATCATTTTCTCGATATGCTGCCATGTGGGCGGGATAATCTGCAGACCGGGCACGCGCCGTGGCTCCGGCGCCGTCACGGCGGACCGGCCATCCGGTGATTGTAAAGCCATGGCAACCAGAATCCCTCCAGCCAATACGCCAAGGGCATAGCTGAGGAGACCTGCCAGGATATAGCCATGCGTCAAGAATAAGTGCCCAGACACGAGCGCGAGAACCCCTGGCGCCATTTTGTTCGCCACGCCAAGGTCGTTGTCCGCTTGACTCGGAATATCCGGCGCGGCGGCGGACGGCTGATTCGAATTTGGTATGCCGAGATTGGGAATCGCCTGAGAAATGAGAAATATACGGTCTGGAGTTATCCGCATCGTGAATTTATGACGTCTGACCGTCTCCTCGATTGCTTGGATTCCAAGAAAGAAAACATACATGACGTCGTGCACACCCTGTCCTGTCAGCTGAAATTCTCGGCGCAGGCGCTCAGCAAGCTTGGTCCGCATCGTGGAGACCGCCTGCTTGTCACTGAGGGCGGCCTGACGGCTTACCGCGATATCGATATCGTGCAGTTTGGAATCTACGAGGCTTGAACCGAGTAGGATAAGGGAATGAGAGAACACCTCCTCGCGCATGGTCATTTGGATAATCTGAACGAGCCGTCGCAGGGGTTCACCCCATGTCGCTGGGTTGGCAGGACTTTCCCCTAGGTGTTTGGGCAACCAGCTTCCGTCTGCGGGAACTGGATCAGGAATGTCAGTTTTCATCAGCGGATCGGCTAGGAACTGGTCTACAAGCAAGGCACCCTCATCCAGCGAATTGATAAACCATCCGAGGTCGCTCTTATCCAGCAGCCCGGCCGTGATCCTTCCGATAAGCGCTCGCTCCAATTCGGGCCAAAGGGTCGCAGGAAGCTTCGATATGTATGGAACCGTAGTTCGATATGGATCAGTAGCTTCCCTCAAAGTCTCCTGAATATTCCGGGAGAGTTCAGCGTCGTCCGGTGCGGTGGCGGGCGGAGGCCAACCATATTCACTTATGAACTTGATGGTTTCCTCTTCTTGACCTGCAAGGAATCGCTCCATGTCCTTTGGCGTCAGCCAGAATCCGAGGGAACCGGTTTCGTAAACGTCCCGAATATGTTTCCTGACGATACCCGCGACTATCGCTGATACCACATTCTGCAGATAAACAATGGACTCCGGATTGGTCTGCTTCATTTCCCACAATACTGCACCAATTAACTCAGAACCCACACCCTGCAACCGCGGTGAAGAATTCCCAGGCTGGTCGCGCGTTTCCTTTCTGCTTTCAGGCCTGACATCCATGTAATCAAAAGTGTAAGAATTGGGAAGGTAAGCAAAAGCCTCAACGCTCCCTTCTTGTGTGAGCGCCAAACGGTATCGGTGCAACTTTAGTTGATCATCAGGAGAATAATTTTCAAGCGCTGAAATAATCCACTGGAGGTTCTTCGTGTCCATGGCAACTGGCCATCCTCGCAAGCTTTGAGCCGCCGAATGCCGTTCGTGATCCGTTAATTCGTCCACTCGAACATAGCGCAGACTGATCATGCGGTTTTCTGTCTGGGAATCAGGCCGACGGTCCAAAACAATCAGTCGTTTCGCATAATGGTCCTCCGGCAAGGTTTTGTCTGGAACAGACTTGTCGGAACTCGCGGCGGCGGGCGTGATTCCCCTGGGATCATGAGGGATGGCAAAGTGGTAACGAAGGTATCGATTGGGTGACGTGAAGGGGGCTTCCCATAATCTGTGATGAGATATTGGCCCGGGGAGGTAGCTTCCAGGAGCCGTGAAGGCGATCCAGGCCCGTTGTGCATAGCGGTCGATCTTTTCCAAGAGAGAATTCATTGTTTCAGCCGAATAATACGGAAATACGGAATTAATGAGAATTAACCCAGGCGGCGACCCTCTGGGCCATGTTGCGCTATCAAATATATCGCCCGGGTCCAGTCGCAGACTCTGATGAGCAATGTCGCCAAAATGGTTCAACGTGCTCAGAATGACCCGAGTATAATCATCAGGTTTCTGGTTGTTACCTTCCGACCCGAAATAGAACGGTGCACGTCCCTTGAGGCGCTCGCGGCCTGCGGCGACTGTCGCCAGATCTTTCTCGATCCCACGAATGGAGATGGACCATCGGCGGACATTCTGCTTTCTCTCCAGTAGCACAGTCATCACTTCGTGGAATAACCGTGCCTCCTCTTCACCCGTGCTGGCACCAAGAATCCAAATCTCTACTCGATGGCTTTGATCTTGAATCGCGCCATCGACTAGCTCCGCAAGCGCATTTTCATGAAGCCATCGCGTTTGATCGGGGTAGCGGTTAAGATAGGTGTCGTGCGAATTGTGGTTCGACGGCCGATAGGGTTCTGGAGCCGGATAAGAATACCCCCACAGCCTACACCACGCCTGGGTTATCCGCGCTCTCGCACTTTCCCTCCAAGAGGAGGCGGCCTCGGCCGGCGCGGAGGCGCCGCTCTCTGTTTCTTCGGGTGGCGGCACCGCCGCCGCAGATGAGGCCTCCGTAGCCGGCGGATCATTCAAGTATTCCCAGGCATCACGCAACAGGACAATTTTGTTCATGATCACGAGGAAGGCCAAGAGACTAAGAACTCCAGGAACGACCACATAACCATGCGCACCCGTGGGAATATGCCAGCGGACGAATAAAGTCCAAATAACGATTAAGGCGCTAACGATCACTCCTGGGATCAAGCGGAACATCGACCGGCGATATGAAGCTTTTAGAAGTGCTTCGAATAGAGGGAATATATCCACCCCAACATGATGGGCCAATGTCGCAATGTCATCTACATTCAATGTTCCCAGCAGCCGAAGTTGTGAATCAAAACTATGCAATGCCATAGGGAACAGTGTGGGCAAAAGGTTATGTTCTTGTGGAACTTCACTTCGAATAGCGTGTTTTAGCACGTCCATCGTGTCGATGCGGAGGAGATCATGAAAGCATTCGATATTCCTAATGAAATTCTCTGGGACGCCCGCTCCCTCAAGGCGATTTCGTTCACGCGGCCATACCTCTAAAATTTGATCAATTGTGCTTAGCACTGAGGCCATAGAAAGTGCATCCATTTTCACGGATTTCAGTTCATTTAGCAGTCCCTCATATTTCCCGATAGCGCGCTGCAAACTCTCATACAGAAGACGTTCCGGCGCGGCATCGCTTCCTGTTTGTAGTGGCGATACCTCGGCCGCCGATGCGGGTGTGTCCGCGGCGGCGGGCAATGGGGGGGTGGTTGTTGAAATCGCTCGTTTGACGGCATCGGCTGCGAGTACTTTGTGCAAGAGATGAAGAGGGCCGTAGTTCGTCATATAGTGATAATTGAGTACCAAGCCTTGCTTCGTATACTTCGCGTCATACATTCGGCCACTCCAATAGCGATACGCTAACCATCTGGCCGCTTGCTTAACGGCTGACCGCTTTGGAGATTCCACCCCCTCCGCGTACACATCCGACCGACTTGAAGCTCGCGCCTTCATGGCTTGAACGTCCATCACGATGGTCTCAACTGAGGATTGAAGGTGAAGTTCGCGACTCAAAAGGTCAGCGAGGATGACGGGATAATCGCCTTTTGGGGCCGCCAGCTCATCAATTAAAACAATGCCCATGGGATGAGCCGTATCCAGCTCAATGGCATTGGCCAGATAGGCAGCCTGTTGGTCGGAGGGAATGTTCCTAAATTCGTCGATGGACCAGTCGATGAGAACCAAGTCGTTTTTACGATCAGCATAGGCCGGGTCCAGTTGCACCAGAGCTTCCGCCGCGTCATAAAGAAGGTCAGCTCCCCGTCCGAGAAATACCAACTTCTTGCCTTTGAACTCACCTCGATCAAGCAAATATCGCGCAAACGTAACAAAGATCGGCATGCGAACTTCTCGCAATTTCCGGAATCCACGGCTCGATAAATATCCGTTGAAATCGATCCTACTTATCTTCCAGTAGTCCGGTTTGCTGAGTGCACCATGCTTCGATGGGTCTGCCAGGTCGATTAGGTATTGTTGGCGGGGATCCAAGACAACACGATTCAGGGGAGAAAATTCCCCAAGTAGGTTCAACCGCTCCGAAAGCGATTGATAGATTGAAGGCGGGTTTCCTCTCCATTTTTCTTTCAGGGTTTGCACCACCCAGGTAAGGGCGTGACCTGGAAAACTTGCCAGATGAGCCGCCAGGGCCTCCTCTGAATAAACGGACGAATTCGCCCCCCTCACCCCCACCCTCTCCCACGTAGGGGAGAGGGGACGAGAAAATGAAGCTGCCATGGCCGGATCGACCAGCAACGACGGAACCAGAAGAAAAACCACGATGCGGATTAAGAATCGATTCATTTGTTATGTAGGGGCGGTCGCCGCGGCGACCGCCCTGCCCCCGAACGCGCGGGACATGCGCCCAGGCGCGCGTTCGAGAATTCCGTTTATTTTAGGGGGTTTCGGGCGTTGGTTGAATAGACCGGAAGGCTAAAAATTGGGGGCCGAAGGGCCCAGGCTTTTAGTGCAAAGGCAAGGTCATGATAAGGGCTGGGCCGCGGGGAGTTGGCAGGCGCGCGACTTCTTTGAATCCAAACGCTTGGTAGAGCTTGATGGGGCCTTCTTTGGCGGCGTCAACCTCCAGGCGCACGATCTTGGCGGACGTTTTTCGCAGATAGTTCAGGGCCGCCTTGGTAAGTTCCCGGCCGATGCCCTGGCGCTGTGCGCTAGGGTCCACCACAATCGAAAGCACCTGCGCGGCATCTATCCCTGCTACACCGGATTGTTTTTCGACCTTCCGATAGTCCCACCACAGACGGCCGATGCGCGGAAGAAAATCCAATCCTAACCCCTTGTAACGGCCCAGCCCCCACTTCAACGCCATGGATAAGATCGTTCCTCTCACGAGCAGGAGGCGGTAGAGCTGGCCAAGGCGGCTTGTGGCGATCATAAAACCGACCGGGTGATCATCCCGGCGGGCGATAAAGAATCCTCCCGGTTCCAACCGATAAACGCCTGAAAGGAGATCAACGAGCGCTTGGGAAGGCACCCGGGGTTTTCCGAAAACAGCGAGCAGGGCTTCCGGGAACGCGTTTTGGAACAGCTCGGCGATCGCG
>JBGPLV010000034.1:0-10748 GCA_041486625.1 Elusimicrobiota bacterium | reverse complement strand
TCCTGGGAGCTCGGTCCTCCTCCTTGAAAAAACGGACGGGAGGGCTGCCCGGCCATAGGTTGCATAGAGTTCGACACCTTAAAAAGCTCGTTTCGAAAAATATCGAAATGAGGTGACATTTTGGCTTCCAAAATCGAAACGAGCAATAAAACGAAGATGCCCGTCTGAAGAAGACCTGGCTTTCTCATCTAAAAGACCTCTAAAAATAGAGGACTTTTGTTCACTTCCGCCTGGGCCCTTAGTTAACATTCGCGTAATATAGCGGAAATATCATTGTAATAGTCATCCGCTACACTTCTTGGTGACGCAGGGAGGGCCTTTCCTCCCACTCCAATGGTCAAAAAAATCCTCAGCGTTGTTCTCTCAGCCGCGCTCGTTTGGACGTCGGGCAGCTTAGCCGAAGCTATTGCAAGCGCTCCAGAAGTCTTTGCCGGCCCTTCCAATCTCCCACAATTTCAACTCCAACCACCGGGCCAGTTGGGAAGGATCGTGGATTATTTTAACGCGCCCTCACCCCCACCCTCTCCCGCGTTCCCGCGGGAGAGGGCAAGGCCGACCGGAGGGAGAGCCGCGGGTGAGGGCACACCGTTGGTCATCCTCATCCAAGACCTCCACGCCCATTACGGCGTCCAGAAAAACATAGCAGGCATACTCGATTTTCTCGCTGACAAACTGGCAGGGCGCACAGCGGTGCGCCCCTACACTTCCTCGCCCCCTCTCCCCCTCTCCCGCTCCCCCGCTCTGCCGTTTGCTTTGGCGGTCGAGGGAGCCTCAGGACCAATTGATTCTTCGGTCATGGCGTTGTTTCCCGATCAAAAGATCAAAGAAGCCGCTTCCGACTATCTGATGCGCGAAGGAGAACTGACCGGCGCGGAATATTTCGCGATCAAGCGCGGGATCCCGAACCTCCTGGTCGGCGTTGAGGAGGAGAAGTATTACACCGTCCATCGCGAACTCTTCCGCAAGACGCTCTCCGACCGCGAGGAGCTGGTAAAGTCGCTTAAATCCCTCCAGCACGACATCAACGAGCTGCCGCGGTATGTTTTCCGCAAGAACAGACCCTTGCGCGAATTCCAGGCGAAAGTCGACGGCTACGACAAAGGCGAGATGTCGACGCATGAGTTCATTGGATTGCTTGTTCAGCAAGCAGCTAGCAGCAAGCAGCAAGCAGGAGAAGATGTTGACCGCTCGCCGCTCGCTGCTCGCCGCTCGCTAGACCTGAAGAAGGATTTTCCGGCTCTCGCCTCTTTCGATGCCAACTCCCGTTTCGGCACGATGGACAAAATTCGCTCAGCGACGGCCGACTTCCTCACCCAAATCCAGGGCAATCTTTCGGCTCAAGAGAAGACGGATCTCAAACTTCTCGCCAAAAACAAAGGCACAACCACTTACTATTTGTACCTAAGAGACCTGGTCTACAAAAAGCAGCTGTTCCTCGCCGTCCCGCCCGCGTTGGCGCAATATCTCGAATACATCCACACCGCGCAGACGATGGGGATGGATCGGGTCATTCATGACGCGAAGGAGCTCGCGTTCCGGATAAAGCTGCAGTTAGCGGCAGGGACTGCCGTAACTGCAGGAATCCGCCGCAACGGCAGCTCCGCCGTAACGGCGGAACCGCCGCAACGGCAGGACAGCCATAGCGGCAGTCCCGCTGTTGACCTTGTTCAAGTACAGCATGATCTGGATTTGTTACTCCGCCTCTCCGACCTGCAGGCCACCGAATACGAAGTCCGCGATTTTGCGCCGAGATTGAATCAGTTCGTTGCGCTGACGAAAGCGCTGATCTCCAATTCGTCATCCCCCGCGGACTCTGGCGGGGGATCCATGGATCCGACACACGGCGGTCGGACGCCTGTTGTCTGGCGTCCCCGACAGGGGCATTCGGGGATGACGGCAGGGCGTGCGCCGTTCGATGAAACAAAAATCCGCCGCCTCATTTCCTCCTCCATCGATTTCTACGTCATGGCGCTCATGCGTAATAAGCCGATGATTGAAAATACGTTGGCATTAATGACCCCCTCGCCCGGGACGGTCGCCGCGGCGACCGGACGCGGGGAGAGGGTAGGGGTGAGGGCTACGAAAAATTCTTCGCCGGCGCCCTCCACACGACCGGCGGGCTCCCGCTCCAGCGCCCCGCAAGTTGCGGTGCTTGTAGCGGGAGGTTTCCACACCACCCAACTCACAAACATGCTCCGCGAAAAGAACATTTCCTATCTCGTCCTCACTCCCACGGTCGACAAAATCACCCCCGCGGACCATGAGCTCTATGTCAAACGCCTAAATGGCCAATTTCTGACCACGGAGGATGTTCGTACAGCGGCGTTGGAGGCCAAAACCCCTCGATCGATTCAGAGCCGATTGGTCAAACTGTTGAATTTGAAGAAAGATCATGCTCTGGCTGCAGGTTTCCCCGCCATTCGCTGGCTCCATGCACTAATTTTTGCTCTTCTAATTTCGAAAGCTCCCGCGGTCCTTCGCGCTCAAGTCGAATCAGTTCTAAAAGATAATCCAACAACGGTTGAGATGATTTATGAAGCCGAGACCTTAATCACTCAATCGCCAGCGCAGGTGATTACTACGCCTCCGGTTAATATTCGCGCCGTTCCGGTCATGCGCTCGTTCGAAGAAGCGAAGAAAGTCCTCAAGCGTAAACCAGCCAAAGATAAACCTTATGAGATTTATCGTTTAGGAGAACGCTATCCCATTTACGTTTTGAATGTTCGAAGCATTACGGGTCACTTTCGAATATTGGGTTCCTGGCAACAAAGCTATGCAACTTCGAGGGACGGAGAATTTGATTTCAACCGCGATGGAAAACTGGATTGGAAAGATACGCAGACCTTTCTGAGACACCAATTGCAGTGGCCCATGAATGCAATTGGGGGCCAAACGTGGAACACCGCTAATATGACAGAGGGATACAACAATCGTGAACAGCTTCGCGGAAAGATGCAAATTCAGTCTACTCCGGAAGAAACCGCATTCCTGCAAGATCTTCTAGAGCTTGGATTAATTCAATTGGTCGATGGTTATTATGAGCCAACGAATGATGCATCGGTGATAACGGCCTTTCCCAGTTCGCTTCAACACGAACTGGATCACGCCATGTATTTTTCCATCCCCGGCTACAAAGCCGTTGTCGTAGAGCTCTGGAACAGTTTGACTCCCCAAGCCCAATCATTTTTCCGTAAGCGTTTAACCGGAGATCCCGTTTATAAAAATGGAAAGGGTGACGATGATGTCATCATGGAATTTTCTGCCTACGCCTGGCGGAATTTTGGTGGTATCGCGCTAAGAGGGATTCCCTTTACTCAAAAATCTGTACGAGGCGTCTTGGGTCCTGAAGAAGTTGAGCGAATTGCTACGACGCTTCGCGACGCTTATCATCGGTTCGATCCTTTCAACTCGGGGTCAGACCCTTCGCTGCAACCTGGCGCATCTGCTGGGACAGGTCGGCCAGACCTGTCCCCAAAGACCACACTCAATAAAGCTAGGGGTCTGACCCCAGAGAGGACCCCAGCTCGATCCGCCTGGCAGAGGGTTCTCGCCGCAGCCCCGCTCGCGATACTTCTCATTGGAGTCATCGGGGTCCTTTACGCCATGGCCACGGGCGACTCCATTTCAGCGGCCCAGACTGTGACGAGTTTGGCTTCTGCCACTTTTTTAGGCGTCCCCCAGGAATCGCTCCCGTCATCCCTACGACAATTTTTTGGGAAGTTCGGCATCGGCACGCCGAACGGCAACACACGGGCGAAACCTTGGACACGAGAAAAGCTTTTGAAAACGGTCGAGACACTCGAGCGGGCCGTTTCGCAGCCCGAGTCTAAGATCATGCCGAGCTGGAAAGATTTGATTTCCCTCGAAGAATTTCCTGAAGCGGCATTCGATTTTTCCCAAGAGCGTGTGGCGATCGATCGAATCGATCCTGGTATTCCCAGCCTTTTTGGTGACGGCGACATAGCCGAATTTCAGCGAAAAGTGCGGCTTCTAGCCGACCAAATTGAGGCGAACGAAGGGCGTTTCGGCGGGCAATACGGTGGTCCGAATACGAACTATCGATTTTATCTGACCGATATCCCCGAGGGTGAATTAAGACCCGAATATATAAAGCGAGAATTTGTACCTCTTCCGCCAGGACAATCACGATTACGGGTCAAAATGCGGCTCATTCAGCCGGAAACCCTTCGCATGATACTCCCCCCTCTCCTCGGACTAGCGGGGATGCTCTATGGATGGCTTACTCATGACTATTCTAACGGGCAGGGGTCTGACCCAAATCTGGAAACTGGGGCACTTCCTGGGACACAGCCCCCCGCCGCCCGGCCGCCGGGACTTAGCGAGTTGCGACAACTTCTGGCTGGTGATGAAGGACGGGAAACTACAAGGCAGTCAGACGAGCCCAGGGGAGTCGGATTGCGCAGACAAATGGAGGAGTTCAGGGATGCTTTGGGTGTTTTTTTGTCCGATGTTCGTCCCACTTCACAGCTGCAAGAACTAATAGAAAAACTACACTCAGTACAATCGCGGTTGTCATCTTACTCTTCCTCCTCTCCGCCGTTTGATCTTGGACAGATCACGATAGAAATAATGGACGCCAAAAGTCCAAAGGCAATACCGCTCCCTTTAAGCAGCGCGCTGAGCTTACTGAACGAGTCGCTGATGAACATGGCGGACAATACGAGGACCCCAAAATTCATCAACGCAGATGAAATCCGGTCTCTTCTTTTGGCCGTGAAAAATGGACTCTCCCTCGCCATCAACATGACTATAACAGACGAGGGTCCGACGGTCAACCCCGCCGCCCGGCCGGGCGAAGACCCGCTAACGCTTTTCCTTACCCGGTATCGGGCCAATCGCGCGGCGGATCGCCGGCGGCAGGAACTGGACCAGAAGCGAGCGCGCGGCGCCTTGAGCATGGCAGATCAGTTCGAATACGTCACGATGGGGACCCGCGGAACCAGCCAACGCGATTGGTGGATCAAAACAAAGTATGCCCCCGAGAAAGAACTCTGGTGGATGATCACGATACCGGTGATTTTTGCGCTTCTGCACCCGACGTTCCATTGGGCCACATTGATGACGCGCATTGAGGGTGCCCGGGACATCCGACGGCAGACTTGGAAAACCTTCTGGAACGCCGCTCAGATCGCCGCAAACCTCGCCCTTCAACAAGGCTTAGGAAACGGCGCTCGCATGGATTTGACCCTTTTAAAACCGGCTGAAACAGCAAACAGCTTGATCCAATGGATGGCGGCTTGGCAACTGCGACAGTATGCTCCCAATACGTACAAGAAGTCTCTTGAAGGCGCCCGAATGGCCAACATTCAAGCCCACCGCGCCCACAATATCCGGACCTTCGGCACCGGCGCGGAGCTCACTCAGGGTGGAGGCACCGAACTGCCGGGGCTCTCAGCAACGCTGGGCGATCATCTCACATGGAATCAGGCCGTTCAGTCGATCAACCACTTATGGGGAACGGGAGCCGTCCAAGTCCTGCAATTTGTCACCGGCCAGCACGGGTCGCATGAGACGTTTGTCATCAGTAGAACAGCCCCTCAAGTGAGCAAAGCAGACATTTCTCAGATGAAGAGCCACATTGAAGAAATTTATGGCAAGGCGGTCCTCGATGAGCCCCGTTTTTCACTCGTGGTCCAAACGATCGAGGACTCCCCTTTCACGGCCGGAGCGATTTTGACGATCGATGACCACGACCTAGGGACCTCACATGTCGCCGCACCCTCCGTGAAATCTCAAACAAACCGCGTACGGCAAGCCCAGGTGACACTGCTTAAACTCCGCCCATTCACCGCTTGGATGACCCCTGCAGAGAAGGATATTTTGATACCCCTTGCCAAGCAAATTACAAATCTCATCGAATCAGGGGCTTTGAATCACCCTTCAGCAGAGAAGCTTTTACAGCAATCTAATGCCCTGCATGAGCAAGTTCTCAGCCGCCTTTCCAAAGAAACTATCGCTGGACTGGAAGAACGACAACGCTGGCGGGCACTCCAATACTGGCTGGAACGTGCGAGGGCTTACCCTTACAAAACACTGGGCATCTCGACTAAAGATCGGAAAGGCCCTCTCACGCTGGCGGAGGCATACAAGATCTACGACGGGCTTCGGAGCAATCTTGACCCCCAGAGAGACACAATGCGGCTCGCGGCCATTGAAGCGGCCTACACAACCCTCGTAGATTGGCTCACGCGTCCAACCCAAGCACCGGCGAGTCGAGTTAATATTGGTCCGCCGACGGGGCCATTCACGCCTGGGGGTCGCCGGTTGATGACACCAGAGTATGATCCCCAACTCCAAGGCCATCGGCCCGGCGCCGGGCCGCCAGCCACCCCCGATGTGCAAGGTGTTATTGCCCTGGTCCGTGAGAAGCTCCCGTACATAGGAGGAACATTCGAATCCCTGGTGGAAGATGAATTAGCCGACAACGGCGAGGCGGTTGGCCGATTTGGCACCCCCGAGCAGGTGAAGGAGTTCATTGCTATTTTTTCGCCGGACTATCTTATGACTTATGGGGCGCAAATAGCGTTGGCCTATTTGGCGCGTAGGATCGCCCGTCGGCCCGCGCCTGCGGCTGGACAGCTTTCCAAGCTGCTTGCTCTGCTCCCGGTGCTAAAAAAGCGCCTTTATGAAATACGGACGTCGAAGCCCTCGTGGGAATTGTTGCGGCAAATGGCAGCGGCCACGGCCATGCATGGGAGTGCTGAACATGCCTCCCATCTTGAGGATTTGATTGACATTCTCACGGCCTTGGCCCCTTTCATGGGCCAAGACGGATCTCTCATCGATGACCTTGATACGGCCAAGCGCATATTATCGACTTCTCGAACACCCCCTGCCCGGCCGGACGCGCCAGCGGCGACGTGGAAACCCATCGGGCTGGGAAATGAGGTCAATGTGCCCGAAGAGGTTCAACGGCGCTGGGCACGTGACGCAGCCGATCCGAAAAGAATAGCGGTCCGCGACATTTCGATCGTGACACAAGTCAGCTACGACCAAGAAGGTCTGGCGGCACTCGGCATCGGCGCCGGCCATGTCTGGAAACAAGGCAAGCCGCGCATTATCGTCCTACCCGAAGAGGTTGACCCTACGAAGGACAGCCCTGCCACCATCGGTTTTTACCATGAAGCGGCGGAACAGTTGGCGGAAACCGTCATCGAAAAAGGCTGGCTCTATAGAATCGTTTCCCGGTTCCGCTTTAAAGAACCGGTGGCTCACTGGCAAGACCGCACCACCCGCCATGCCGCTCATATCGTGGCGGCGGCGCGACAACTCTTGACCTTCGGGCCGCGCTGGCACCGCGGGCAAATTGACGCCATGACGCCGGCGGCGCGCGACGAATTCATCAAGGAACGCCGGTGGCTTCACTATCTGGTTGTGCTTCGCTACCTCGGACCCGAGACCCTGCTTCGCTTCTGGCGCGAGGAACGCGCACTCCGCGACTATGCCCGGGAGAAGAATCAGGCAGGTGTCCCCCAAAAGCCTGGAACGACGGGTGTGACACGTCGCGCGCTATGGTCGCTTTTAGTCGGGATTCCGGTCCTTGGCGTGGCCGATTATATACGTGTGCAAAACCTACAGATTGATCGCAAACTTGAGCAACAGCGGCGAGACTGGCTTGAACAGGTCCTCGTTTCCCTGAATGACCTATTGCAGACATCGCTGCACGATCTGCGGGCGCCCGCCTTTAAACGAAAGGAGTGGGCAGATCGCTTACTCTTGCTGGAGCAAAGTCCATTCTTCGATCGGAATGTCAGGGAGTGCGCCAAAGAACTGCGCAAATGGATGCCTCAGCCAGATGCTTCACCGTTTAGCGAGGAGCAATATCAAAAGATGCAATCTGCTACTGCGGCTCTGCAAGCCGCGATCAAAGCCGCGCTGGGATACCGCGTCCCTGATCCACTTCCCAACGACAAAGGTGATTACTTCGTTAGATTACTGGACTTCCCCATGCCTATCGAGACAGGAACAGGCATGCACGAGATTGGCGAGGAGGATTTCACGCCTGCGCAAACTGCGGAATTGCGGGAACAGGCCATGCGTCGGCTGAATGTTGATCTTTTCCCGGCGGACGAAAATACCATGAAAAAGTGGGCCGACGATATTGAAGGCCTACTTATGAATGCGAAGGCCGACCCCGAAACGGCTGGAGGCGCGTATTTGGAATCGCTGCCTGATGCTGAAAGGGAGATAAGGCGCCTATTGGAGTTTCTGCGAAATCCGCCCGCTCGATTCCGATTGCCGGTACAAGGGAAAGCCAAAAAGTACCGAGTTGAGATCTTTTTCATTCCGACCGATTTGATCTTCTCAACTAAGGACGGCACATTGTCCACCTCCGGGTTCGGAATCCAAGACGACCAGAAGGCGACGATTTCAATCTTTGTAAGTAACGACGCGAGTAAGATCCATGAAATCCTCGAACACGCTGTTTTCGTCGATGGGAGAAGGTCGTCGCCGGTGAAACCAAACCAGCACCATACGCGAGCGGTCCAGGCGCAAGCGCTGGCCGGAGGAGAAACTCAAACGGTCGCGGTGGACCATAACGCCGTACGCGTCGGAATTCCCGTGGACGTGATTAAAGATCTCTCGAAGAAGACCTCGGATAAAGGGCAAGGGTTCATTCGTCATTATCAGAAAACTCTCAATGAGATTGGACAAGACAAATTTCCATCTTCCGCGGATGCCGCTGAACGAACGTATGCGACCGCGATGGCGACCGCGCTCCATGAACGGGCGCTAAAAAAGTTCGGGCCACCGCCTCCGAATCGCGGAGAACCGACACCTAGAGAATGGTCTGGATTCGCGTCCATCGACCCGGTCACCGCGGCCGCTGTAGGCGTCGCTCTTCTGCTGCCGGTGGGTATCGTAATGTTCATCGTCACCATGATCAACTTCTTTAAAGGACGCCGGCGCAGCCAAATACACGCCGCAGCAGAAGCATACCTGGGTAAACGACTGCTGCATGAATTGCCCGGTGACTTTGAAAAATGGGCGTCATCGCCTAATGATCATCCCAGCTATGCGCGTTGGGATTTGGATCCAACACTTTGGCCGTTGGCTGACGAAATGATCCACGCGGCCTCAAAGATGGTTGTGGATATCGTGAATAAACAAAGGACCGCCAATCCCAACAAGGAACTTCCGGACAAGGCCTATCTGGCAGCGTTTCTTCTGGCTTTAAAGAAGGGTGACGGGGCAGGCGAGCAGGTCGACTCTTATGTTCGAGAACACCTGAAAGCCAAAATAGAACCCAATAAGGAACCCCCCGCGGGCTCGACCGGCGATGGGGCGGCCGCGATTTCCGTCCCCACCGGGCGGACGCCTTCTTCTATTTCGCCGGCCGGTGCGCAAACGAGCCAAGCCCGCAGCGGAGGAAGAGACGTAGGGGTTCTTACGCCGACCGACCCAGTGGATCCGATCGTGATATTTATCTGGCCGATCATCAAGCACATGATCAAACAGCATCGGGCCGGCCAAGGCGCTACTCTTTTCACACCCGTCCAGAAAGACTCGGAATGGCGGATCGAATGGAGTGAACATTTGGCCGATTCTATCCGGCCGTTCGTGCCGGTACGAGAACAACACTTGGTTGTCAATGACATCGCGAGCCGGCTCAAAGAGGACCTTACCATCTTCAACTTAGATCCCGATGCGCCACGAAACTCGCCCGAGGATGCCACCTCAGCGTTCCTGCACTATTTGGCGATGATCTACGACGTCAGCGAGACGAATCCCGAAACGAGTCTCGCGAAGGAACAGGCGGCGCTTCTGGAAGAGCGTCGGGCATATGCACGTAACCATCCCTTTGAATTCTTAGTCGGAGTCTCAGAGGAAAGCACGTTGGAAGAAGCGCAGGCGACGCGGGACTCCATGCTCGCCGCGCTCGTTCGACAGAATCATATGAATCCGCATCTTCGTGTCGCCCCATTGCATGGTCAGCAGATGGTGAACCTCGCCAACGAAATTGATGCCGCTTATAGCGGCGCGGTGGACCAAATCACAATGCGCTCTCTGACCAATCCGGATTCGCCCACCAGGCCAATTATCCCTCCCAAGCTAAGAATGCTGATCCCTTTGACGGTCGTCCTAGGCTTCCATCTACTCCTGCCGGCGCTCAGCCAGGCGGGGGATGGATCCTCATTTGAATGGTCGCGACTCACGAGCTTGGGTGCGTTACTACCACTTGCAGCTTTGGTCAGTTTGCTTGCTTACTTTTTGACCCCTTGGGTCAAGCAGATTCGGCGCAAAGTCATTAACGGGTACGACGCCAGCGATCAGTCACTTGCACGGTGGATTATTGTAGATGAACTGCGCGAAATCGAACGGCTGAATTTGTTCAAGGGAGATCTTGCCAGCCGTATATATTGGAAAGATGTTTTTCAGGATGCCGGTGCCTCGTCCTACTTTAGTGTCGGCTACTCTATGATCAGCGATGCCATCAATGAGGTAAGAGAAACTTCGCTCGCTCAAAAGAACCGAAATCTTTACATCACTCACCGCGATCTTGCGCAGCGGCTGCTGAGGGCGTTGGGAGAACAACCACGAGAATTCCCCCAGGCAAGCCAGAATATTCCGCCTCTGGCACCGACGTCTACACTCCCGGATTATTACCGGACATTAGGCGTAGGTCGATCCGCTTCGGAGCAGGAAATCAAGTCCGCATACAGAAAAATGGCCCTTAAGTACCATCCAGATCGCAACCCGGACAATCCCAAGGCAGAGGATAAGTT
>JBGPLV010000033.1:0-11117 GCA_041486625.1 Elusimicrobiota bacterium | reverse complement strand
TGCTCCGGAATTCCCTGATGCGCTTTTTTCATGAACTCCGTCCACCACGGGAGCACCTTGGAAGCAGCGGTGAAATGTTTACCCATTGATGTGAAATCGTCATACCCCATCCAGGCCCCCGCCACCAGATCCGGCGTAAATCCTACAAACCATAAATCCTTCAAATCCTGGTTCGTTCCCGTCTTGCCCGCGGTGGGCCGGCCCAGCTCCTGAGCCCGGGCGCCGGTGCCGCTGGTCACCACCGCCCTTAAGAGATCCACCATCAGATAAGCCGTCTGGGCAGACAGAGCGACCGAGGACTGCGGGGAGTTTTCTTCGAGGACAAGGCCGTTTTTGTCTTCAATCCGCCGGATGCCGTAGGGTTCGGGGCGAATCCCGCCGTTGGCAAATGTGCAGTAGGCGCCCGTCAGCTCTAGGAGGTTTATCTGTTCCGTTCCGAGCGCGATAGAGAGCACGGCGTGGAGGGAGCTTTTAATGCCGCAGCGGTGGGCGTAGTCCACGACCACTTTGGGGCTAAAATGATCGGTCAGTCGTATCGAAATGAGGTTCCGCGAGAGCGCGATCCCCGTTCGCAGCGTCACGGGGCCGAAATATTTATGGTCCCAGTTGAGAGGCACCCACGCCTGGTCCGGCGGGAAAGGAGCGGTCGCCAGGGAGATGGAATAGGCATCCGTCGCGCTGTCCAAAAGCTTCCAATCGGTCCCGTCGTTATAGAATCCGACACGGTCATCATCGACAATGGTGGCCTCCGTCAAGCCGTCGTCCATCGCGGCCGTCCAGACGAAGGGCTTGAACGCGGATCCCGGCTGGCGCTGCGCTTGGGTCACGCGGTTGAACTGGGATTCCTTAAATTCTCGACCGCCCACCAGCGCCCGTATCTCACCCGTGCGCGGGTCCAAAGCCACTAAGGAACCCTGAACTTTGGCCGTCGTGGTGGAAACGTCGACGACAGGCTTTTTGGACTTTTTGGCGGCCTTGAGAGCGTCTTGAAGTTCCTTTTGCTTCTCCTTATCGAACTGCGACAAGTATTTCTCCATGACCTCTTCGGCCGCCCGCTGCATCTTCAGATCGAGGGTCGTGTAAATCGAGAAGCCGCCCTGGTACAAGGCGTTGTCGCCGTACTTGGGATCCAGAATCTGGCGAAGGTATTCCACAAAGTAGGCGCCCACGGGCGGGGCCAGCGGGGCCTTTTCCGAGCGAATGGGGACTTGATTGGCTTCCGATTCTTCCCGGGCTGTGATGTATCCGGATTTGCGCATGCGTGAGAGCACCCACGAGCGCCGGCGCTGGGCGTTTTTGGGATTAAGGAAGGGAGAGTAAGTTTTGGGCGATCGCGGAAGACCACCCAAAAGCGCACATTCGGCCAGGTTCAGCTCTCGCGCGTGTTTCCCAAAAATGGTGCGCGAGGCGGCTTCGACCCCGTAGGCGCCGTGGCCAAAATAGATTTGGTTCATGTACATCTGGAAGATTTCTTCTTTGGAGTAATTGTGCTCAAGCTCAAGCGCCAGGAGAAGCTCGCGGACTTTGCGCGTCAACGTTTTCTTCTGGGAAAAGAAAAGGACTTTGGAGAGCTGCTGCGTGATGGTCGAGCCTCCTTCCACCACCCGGCCGTGACGGAGGTTGGCAATGAGCGCGCGCGCGATCCCTTTGAGATTAATACCCCAGTGTTGGAAGAACGACTGGTCTTCGGTCGCCATGAAAGCGTTCTGGAGGTTGACCGGAATCTCGGAGAGCGGCAGGATTGTGCGTCGTTCGGTGAAGAGTTCCGTGACGATTTCGTTGTTCCGGTCGTAGAGGCGGGTGACCAAGGGCGGCGTGTAATGCTGAAGCGTGTCGATGTCGGGCAAATCTTCCAAAAGCTGGTGAAGCACCACCATCCCGAGGAGCCATCCCGCCAAAAGGAGCGCTCCAGCCGCATAGCGCTTCTCGACTGTCGAAAGCTGGTCCAGCCACGTTTTAAACACGGCAGCATTATATAATCATCCGCTATGAAGGCCATTATTATGGCGGGCGGGTTCGGCACGCGCCTGCGCCCCCTCACCGTCAACATCCCTAAACCCATGGTCCCCATGGCCAACAAACCCATGATGGAGCACATCGTCCGGCTCCTGAAGGAAAACGGCTTTGATGATCTCTTGGTGATGCTCTATTACCAGCCGGAAGTCATCATCCGGCATTTCGGCGATGGGGCCGCCTTCGGGGTCCGGATGGAATACCTTCGCCCGCAGTCGGATTTGGGTACGGCCGGCTGCGTGAAGTTTGCCGAAAAGCATTTAAAGGACACGTTCCTCGTTATCTCGGGCGATCTTTTGACCGACTTCAATTTGAAAGCCGCTTTGGCGGCCCACCGTCAAAAAAAGGCCGTGGCGACTTTGGTCCTCACCCGCTCCTCGAATCCTCTGGCGTTTGGCGTCGTCATTGTGAATGAAGAAGGCCGAATCCAACGCTTTCTGGAAAAGCCTTCCTGGGGCGAGGTTTTCTCCGATACGATTAACACCGGCATCTATTTGCTCGAGCCCTCCGTTCTTCGCGAGATCCCGATGGACCGCGGTTTTGATTTCTCCAAGAATCTTTTCCCTGCGTTACTGAGCGCGAACGCTCCCCTGTATGGACACATCGCGGAGGGGTATTGGAAAGACGTGGGCGATCTCTTGGAATATCGTCTGGCGCATTCCGAAATTCTAGACCAACTGGTGAAAATTCCTTTGCCCGGGCAAAAGCGCAAAAGCAAGGACGCCGTGGCGTATATTGGTCCCAAAAGCGATGTGAGTCCCAAGGCGATCTTGGATGGAATCAATGTCATCGGAGAGAGGTGCCGGATCGAAGAGCGCGTGAAGCTGACTAATTGTGTTCTCGGCCATGGGGTGAAGATCCAGGCGGGGGCGGACTTGACCGGCTGTGTGCTGTGGGACGATGTGGTGGTCGGAGCCGACACGACGATTCAAGAAGCCGTCATCGGCGCGCGCACCCGGATCGCGGACAAAGCGCACATCGGCGAAGGGGCGATTATCGGGGATGACTGCGAAATCGGACATGGCTCGGTCGTCCATTCGAATGTGAAAGTATGGCCGCACAAGCGCATCGAAGACGGCGCGATTCTATCCACAAGCCTCATCTGGGGGGATATCTGGTCGCGGCGGCTCTTTGGCGCATACGGGATCACGGGGCTCTGCAACCGGGAAATCACGCCGGAGCTCGCCACCCGGATCGGCGCTGCCTATGGCGCGTTTCTGGGCGAAGGAGCCTATGTGACCACGTCGCGCGATGCGCATATGGCCAGCCGCATGATCAAACGCGCCGTGATCTCGGGACTCTTGTCGACCGGCGTCAAAGTCGGAGATCTTCGGACCGCCCCCATTCCCGTCGTCCGCTATGAGATCGGGCAGGAAGGTGAAGTGGGCGGCGTTCACGTGCGCCAATCGCCGTTTGATCCCAATTTGGTGGACATTAAGCTCCTCGACAGGACCGGGGTGGATCTTTCCAGCGGTCAGGAGCGGGCGATCGAACAACTTTTTTTGAGGGAGGATTTTAAACGGGCCTCACCGGACCGTGTGGGCGAGATTATCACGCCGCCGCGCGCCCAGGAATATTACCGCGCGGGGTTCCTCAAGGCCATCCAGGCGGCTATTTTCCAGGACGCCAAGATGAAGATCGTGATCGACTACGCGTTTTCATCGGCCTCCATGATCCTTCCGGATATTGTCGGTCGCCTGGGCATAGAGGTGGTGAGCTTGAACGCCTATTTAAGCGCCCAGCGCGTGACCAAAACCGCCGAGGAATTTCAAAGTGCGCTCGATCGTTTGTCCACGATCGTTTTGACCTTGAAGGCGGATGCCGGTTTCCTCATCGATACCGGAGCAGAGAAGGTCTTCATCGTGGACGAAAAAGGCCAGCGCGTGGCCAATGACATCGCGCTCCTCATGATCGCCCATCTGGTAATGCGCACGCATAAAGGGGGCCGGGTCGGCGTGCCTGTGAATATTTCTGGAGTGATCGAGCGCTTGGCCGAGCCGCACAAGGTATCGGTCCTGAGGCTCCGAACGGCGCCCCGGTACATCATGGAAGCCAGCCGTGAGAAAGGCATGAATTTTGTCGGCGACGGAATCGGCGGCTTTATCTTTCCGGAATTCCAGCCCTCTTTTGACGCCATGTTCGCGATTGTGAAGATCGTCGAACTCCTGGCGCGGCACAAGGTCACGTTGAGTGCTTTGGCCGGCGAAATTCCCGTTTTTGAGACGATGCATCAGAAAGTCCCGTGTCCATGGGACCGCAAGGGCGTGGTGATGCGCCGCGCCATCGAAGCGGTGCAGAAGCTTCCCAACGAGCTGGTCGATGGCGTGAAGGTTTTTGTGAACGGGAGTTGGGTGCTCCTGCTTCCTGATCCGGATGAAGCCACCTTCCACGTGTGGACGGAGGGATCGGACAAATCCCAGGCGCGGGCCCTTCTAAAGGAATACTCCCAGAAAATACAGCAGTGGCAAAATTAAAAAAAACCATTTTAGTTGTTGACGATGAAGCCCACAGTCGTTCCCTCCTTCGCGAGATCTTGCTCGAAGCCGGTTACGACGTCCTGGAAGCGGCCGACGGGATCGTGGCTCTGGCGCTTCTGGAAAAAAGGTCCGTGGATCTTCTGATCACGGACCGTTCGATGCCGGGACTCGGGGGCCTTGAGCTCTTGGTCAAGCTAAGGGAGCAAAAGAGAATGGTCCCGGCGCTCATGGTCAGCGCCTACGGCGAAGAGTCGTTCTGGAGTCAGGCGATCGGGCTCGGGGCCGTGGACTATCTTTTGAAGCCGTTTAAAGCCGGTGAGGTGTTGAAAATTGTCCAGAAGGCGCTGAGCGAGACGAAAAAAGAATGATACGTTTTGGGACATCCGGGTGGCGGGCTGTCATCGCCGAAGAGTTTACATTCGACAATGTGCGCCGCGTGGTACATGCGATTGCGACGCATTTGCGGGATTCTTCCCCGTCATCCCCCGCGGTCGTTGGCGGGGGATCCATCATGATGGGCCCCCGACAGGGGCATTCGGGGGCGACGATCACGGGAAAAGCCCCAGTGATCGTCG
This sequence comes from Elusimicrobiota bacterium, assembly GCA_041486625.1. Lineage (GTDB taxonomy): Bacteria > Elusimicrobiota > Elusimicrobia > 2-01-FULL-59-12 > 2-01-FULL-59-12 > JANLWZ01. Next base: position 6,052 of record JBGPLV010000033.1, on the reverse strand, counting down.
GCTACGACACCCGCTTCCTCTCTCCCGAACTGGCCAAAATGACCGCGGAGATCGTGTCGTCGTATGGGTTGCCCGTGCTGCTTTCGAAGGATCCTGTCCCGACGCCCGTCGTTTCTTTTCAAATCCTGCATCAGAAAGCGGCGGGGGGCATCAATTTCACGGCCAGCCACAACCCCGCCGAATACAACGGCATCAAATTCAACATGGCCAACGGCGCGCCGGCCTCGCCGGAAGTGACGAAGGAGATCGAACGACTGGCCAACAACACTGAGCGGGAGAGCGGGAGAGCGGGAGAGCGGGAGAACACTTCATCCCAGTCACCCGCTCATCCGCTCATCCGCTCGCTGGTGCGGACGTTTGACCCTCGCCCTTCCTATCTTTCCCGCTTAAAAAAAATCATCGATGTGGGGACCCTTAAAAAAGCCAAACTCAAAGTCGGCGCGGATGTGCTTTACGGGACCGGCATGGCGTATTTGGATTCCCTTTTAAAGGAAGCCGGCTGCCGGACGACGGTCCTTCATAACTGGCGCGATGTCAATTTCGGCGGGAATTCCCCTGAGCCCGCCGATGAGCAATTGGCCGAGCTCAAGCGAGTTATGAAAAAGGAGAAGCTGGTCGCCGGCTTTGGAACGGACGGCGATGCGGACCGATTCGGCATCATGGACCAGGATGGGACTCTCTTATCGCCCAACGAGATTTTGCCGATTGTTCTGCAGCATTTGGTCAAAACACGCGGATGGAAAGGGCTTGTGGTCCGGAGCGTCATGACCTCTCATTTCATCGATGCCGTGGCCAAGCATTATGGCTTGCCACTTAAGGAGACCCCGGTCGGATTTAAGTACATTGCCGAAGCCATGAGAGCGGGCGGTTTCTTGATGGGTGGAGAAGAATCTGGCGGGCTGACGATCCAGGGGCATGTCCCGGAGAAAGACGGCATTTTGGCATGTCTGTTGATGGCGGAAGTCCGCGCGGTCGAGAAAAAGTCATTCCGGGAGATTCTCAAGGATCTGCGCAAGCGCGTGGGACCGTATCTCTCCAAACGCGTGAATCTTCACTTGTCGGACGAGATCATGCAGGGGGTGCGCAAGCGTTTTGAGACGTTCACCCCCAACACGATAGATGGTTTGACGGTTAAAAAAATCGTGCGCCTGGATGGATTCAAATTTGTGTTTCAAGATGACAGTTGGATGGGTGTGAGGCTTTCCGGTACGGAACCAGTTGTGCGTCTGTATTTGGAAGCCGAATCCGCCCGAAAGCTAAAGGCCCTGGAACAAATCGGCAACCGGCTCATTCAAGAAACGAAATGAACAGGGATTCTCAATTCTATCTCCGGATGCTCCGCCGCATGACTCCGGAGGAACGGCTTCTGAAGGCTTTCGAACTTTCGGAGTTCACTAAACAATTGTTTATCAGCGGGTTGCACCAAAGATTCCCAGGCGCTTCGAAGGAAGAGTTTGAAAAAATTATGGCTGATCGCCTAGCAAAATGTCACAACAGGAATTATTAACAAAAATCATTCGTACGCTGGACGCCATAGCCGTTGACTATATGGTGACCGGGTCCGTGGCCTCCAGTTTTCAAGGGGAACCACGTTCCACCCATGATATCGATATCGTGATCGCCATAGAGGGGCGCGATATTCCCAGCCTGCTTAAGAGTTTTCCGCCTCCCGATTATCACCTGGATGAAGAAAGCATCCGCGACGCCATGGCAACCCGGAACATGTTCAATCTGATTGACGTCCGGGGCGGTGACAAAGTGGATTTCTGGCTGCTGACCGATGACCCGTTCGACCGATCCCGCTTTTCCCGCAAGCGCGAAGAGAACTTTCTAGGAATGAAGGTCAAAATGTCCAGCCCGGAGGATTCCATTTTGAAGAAACTGCATTGGGCTCAACTATCGGGAGGCAGCGAAAAGCAATTCACGGATGCGCTCCGGGTTTATGAAGTTCAGGCCAAACATTTGGATCTTTCTTACATTGATTCATGGGCGCAAACCTTGTCGGTGGTATCCTTGTGGGAACGTATCAAGAATGAAGCGCAAGTGATGGAGTAGCGATGAAATAGGATGGATCCCGGCTAGCACCCTGCCGGGATGACATCATAAAAACATAAGGGAGAATGTTTTATGGCCAAGATCGCAAAAATTGTAGGACGCGAAATTTTAGATTCCCGCGGGAACCCCACCGTGGAAGTGGACGTCATCTTAAGTGATGGCAAGATGGGCCGCGCGGCTGTCCCCTCAGGCGCTTCGACGGGTTCCAAGGAAGCCTTGGAACTGCGGGACGGCGACCCCAAGCGCTATGGCGGCAAGGGAGTTTTGAAGGCGGTCGCGAACGTCAATGGACCGATCGCGCGCAAACTGAAGGGGAAACCTTGCGACACGCCTGAGCTCGACCGGCTGATGAGGGAGTTGGATGGCACACCAAATAAGGGCAACCTCGGCGCCAATGCGATTCTAGGCGTTTCTCTGGCCAGCGCCCGGACCGGCGCGGCGAGCGCGAAGAAACCGCTCTATGACTATGTGCGCGACCTCTACAAGCTGCCGAAGAAAAGCTATGTCCTGCCGGTGCCGATGATGAACATCATCAACGGCGGCGCGCACGCCGATAACAATGTCGATTTGCAAGAGTTCATGATCATGCCGGTCGGCGCGAAGTCCTTTCGCGAGGCCATCCGGATGGGCGCGGAGATCTTTCATGCACTCAAAAAAGTGCTTCATGACAAGAAATTAAACACCTCCGTGGGCGATGAAGGGGGTTTTGCGCCGGATCTGAGATCGAATGAAGAAGCGCTCAATGCGATTTCCGAAGCGGTAGCGAAAGCGGGCTATCAGCTCGGCAAAGATATTGTTATCGCGCTCGATCCGGCCGCCAGTGAATTCTATGACAACGGCGCCTACTTTCTTGAGGGGGAACCGTCCAACCAGAGAAAATCTTCCGCGCAGATGGTGGAGTTCTGGACGGATTGGGCGAATCGCTACCCCATTGTGTCCATTGAGGACGGCCTGTCGGAGTTCGACTGGAGCGGATGGAAACAGCTCACCGCTTCTCTCGGCGATCGGCTGCAGTTGGTGGGAGACGACCTTTTTGTCACCAACGCGGCTATTTTAAGGAAGGGAATCGCCGAAAAGGTCTGCAATTCCATCCTCATCAAAGTGAATCAAATCGGCACCCTCTCGGAGACCGTGGAAACCGTGCTGGCCGCGCATAAGGCCGGCTACACCGCGGTCATGTCCCATCGTTCCGGTGAAACGGAAGACACGTTCATCGCGGACCTGGCGGTCGCGCTGGGCACCGGCCAGATCAAGACGGGATCGGCCAGCCGCACGGACCGGATCTGTAAGTACAATCAGCTGCTTCGCATTGAAGAGGAGCTCGGGAAAAAAGCGAGCTATCCTGGGATGAAAGCGTTCAAAGTTAACTTGTCATCCCCGAGTGTCTCTGTCCCCCTTTGACCGCGGGAATGACAAAGTCGTGGGCCTGGGCGGTTGGCGCTGCGGTGGCAGCGTTTTTTCTTTTTGCGAACGCTGGTTTCCATGATTTAGTCCTACGCGCCCGCGAAAAATGGCGAATTGAAAAACGCTTGGCGCACCTGCGTTCCGACCATCAGGCGCTCGCCAAGGAATGGACCCAAATTCAACAGGATCCCTCCTACACGGAATACCTCATTCGCAAGAACCTGGGATACGTGAAGAAGGGGGAGGTCGAATATCAGATTCTGAAACCCAAGGAGAAATCCTAAGACCCGATTTGGTATCATAGCGGCGTCAAGAAAACTCCTTTTCCTCGTCACCCGGCGGCTACGCCGTGAGATGGACGGGGACAAATGACCAGAAAGGAGACACACATCGTGTCTGTCATTACATACGAAACAGTCTTTATCGCCGAACCTGAAATCTCAAACGACCAAGTCGACCAGCTGATCACCAAGATCAAGCAAGCGATCACGGCCAACCAGGGGACCCTCACGGGAGAAGACCGCTGGGGCCGCCGGCGCATGGCCTACGCCATTCACGGTCATCGTGAAGGCTACTATGCCATCCTGAGTTTTTCAGCCGAAGCAGGCGTCGTCAACGCCATTGAGCACTTGTACAACGTCACCGATTCCGTGATCCGCCATCTCACCACGCGCGTGATCAAGAGCAAGAAAACGTTCCGTCCGCGCAAGGAAAGACCCGCGGGCCATGCGGACGCCTCCCGGCATTCCGGCCGCTCGTCGGGCGGATATCGGGGACGCGTTGAATCGCCATCTCAGCCTAAACCCGCAGCCGCCGAACCGGCAGCAGCTCCTGCCGCTCCGGCGGCTCCTGAAGGAGGAACACCCTCATGATTCCCACAACAGCACCCACACAGCTTCGTTTGCTTCAACTCAATGATGTCCGGCTTGTCGGTCGTCTCACCCGTGATCCGGAAGTGCGCTACACGCCCAAAGGACAGGCTGTCGCGCGTCTCGATATGGCCGTCAATCGCCGCTTTAAGGACGGCACGGGCGAATGGCGCGATGACGTCACCTTCGTCCCTGTCACCGTGTGGCGCGAAGCGGCGGAGAGGTGCCGCGAACGCCTGAAAAAAGGAAGCCCCATTTATGTGGAAGGGCGTCTTCGCAGCACCAATTGGGAAACCAAGGATGGCCAGAAGCGCAGCGGCATCGAAGTGGAAGCTTACCGGCTCCAGTTCCTGGCCAAGATGACCGGCGAGGAAACGCCCTCAGGCTCAGAAGGCGAAACGGAAGCAGCCAGCGAACCCACCGCGGCCAACGTGGCGGAACCAGCCTCTGTCGGAGCGGGACCCCTACCAGCCGGTCAGGCAGGCGCGGCGTCTGCCGGTTCAAACGACGATATTCCCTTTTAAGAAAGGAATTATTTTATGCCAGCTCCATCCACCGCATCACGTCACAAAGGATTCAGGCCCAGCGGCCCGCGCTCGGACGAAGGCGGCGGCCGTCCACGGCGGTGGGGTCCGCCCCGCCGCAAAGCCTGCCGGTTTTGCGTCGACCGCGTGGTCGATATTGACTATAAAAACATGACGCTTCTGCGCAACTTTATCACCGAGCGCGGCAAGCTCATCTCGGGCCGTTCCACCGGCAACTGCGCCAAGCATCACCGGATGCTGACCCGGGCCATTAAGCGGGCGCGCAACATCGCGTTATTGCCGTATATCGTCGCGTAAGGAAGGAAACGTTCATGGCCAATTCATTGAAAGTCGTATTCAGATCCGATGTCCGCGGGATTGCCCAAGCCGGAGACGTGAAAAACGTTTCGGCGGGGTATGCCCGCAACTTCCTTTTCCCAAGAAAACTCGCCTTCCGAGCCTCCGAAGGCACTCTTCGCCAATGGGAAACCGAGCGCCAGGGGACTTTGACGAAGGCGGCGCGTCTTAGAGAAGCGTCTCAGACGCTCGCCCAAAAAATTGAGGCGCTCGCATGCACGCTTACGGCCAAGGCGAGTCCGGAAGGGCGCCTCTTTGGGTCCGTCAGCCGTCAGGAGATTAAAGACATGCTGGCCAAAGAAGGTATTGCGCTCGACCGCCGCGCGATCGAGCTCACGGAACCCTTGAAGCAGGTGGGCACGGCGACCGTTCCCATTCATCTTGGCAACGGGGTCCAGGCCCAACTGAAAGTGACGGTCGTCGGGGAGAATGGTTGATTTAATCGACAAAACTCCGCCGCAAGCCATCGAGGCGGAGATGGCCGTCCTGGGCGCGATGCTCATTGAGCGCGAAGCCCAGGCCAAGGTGCTCGATCTTCTCGACGAAAACTGCTTTTACAAACCGGCCCACCAGCACATCTTCCGCACGATCGCGCACCTCTTCGCCGAAGGATCCGCCGTGGATGTGGTGACCGTCGGTGAACAGCTGAAGAATCAAAAACTGCTTCTTGAGATCGGCGGCTCTTCCTATCTCACCGATCTGGCCAACGTCCTTCCCACCGCGGCCAACATCGAGCATTACGCGCGGATCGTTAAAGACAAAGCGGTTCTGCGCCAGCTGATTCAGGTCTCGACGCGCATTGTGACGGCCGCCTTTAGTCAGCAGGAGAACGTCGCCGATCTT
>JBGPLV010000032.1:0-11257 GCA_041486625.1 Elusimicrobiota bacterium | reverse complement strand
TCCAGTTCCCGATGCTCGAATGCCCTTTTTAGGGGTTCATTTCACGAAATCCACGAGCGGCGACGTCTGGATTGGCCCGACCGCAGAGCCAGCGTTCGGACGCGAGAACTACACCGGGCTGGAGGGAATCGCGTGGGGGGAACTCCCACGGCTACTCGGTCATCTCATTCAGATGACTTTGCACAACACGGACGGATTGGCTTCACACTTGCGTGAGGAAATACTGAAGCGGCTTCCTGGAGGTCTCCTGTCACGCGCACGGCGATTGGTCCCTGGACTATCTCCTCAAGATCTGGGCACCGAAACAAAATGCGGGATTCGCGCCCAATTAGTCGATCAACGCGACGGTCGATTGGTGATGGATTTTGTAGTGGAGAAGGGGCCGAATTCCACGCACATCCTCAACACCGTGTCGCCCGGGTTCACGGCAAGCTTCGCCTTTGCCGAATATATCGCCGACTTATTGCCTGGAGTGTTGTAGCCGCTTGGTCGCTGCTTAAGCAACAATCCTTTTGTATACAGAAACAGCCATCCCTACCGCTTTTTCCTTATCACCCTTCGACGCTGCCATGCTGACGACAAGGACGCTCATCGCTACTGCTATGGCGCTCTTCTTTGCGGCGTCTGCCAATACTTCAATAAGACCTGCATGAGGGGCGGGACCCAAATAGCACCAAAACGACAACACGATTGAGCAGACCGCCACACAGAAGATCACGTAAGAGCGAAATGGCATCCGGTACTGTCTTTGGGAAAGAGCCATGAAAACGATCGTCGTACCGATGTAGCTGGTCAAGGAAGCCAGTCCAGCGCTGATGAGGCCCCACCGTTTGACCGTCGCCAGGAGCACAGCGATGTTGATGCCGGCCCCCAGGACATACGCGATTAAGCCAAGATACGTCTTACGGACATAGTCGCTTCCCAATCCCACAATTTGTGGCGCCCCGCTCCATAAAATCCCCATGGCGAGAAATCCGACAAGTCTTCCGGCAGGCATGTACGATTTAGAAGCCAAGATAGAGACGATCAACCCTCCCAGAGCAGACACCATGGCACAAATCGGAAAACCTACCAACCAGTAGATATCCAGCATTCGCGCGCATTTTTCTCGGAATCCCTCGCTGTTCATAATCTCGATGGAATAGGGGTACCACGCCATGCGAAAAGCCGTCAGGAGCATGGCGACGGCCGACGCAATTCGGATAGACAGCCCAAGTATGCCGACCTCGAATAATGACATAGCGCCCGCCAAAATATAGCGATTCGCTGAGTTCTGTACCCACCCGACGATTCCACTGGGAATTGTGGGCAAACTGTAGATTAATATCTCCTTCGCATAGCTCCCGCTGAACGTGATGTCATAGAATGATTTCAGCCACACAGCTCCAATCCCAATCCAAATCAGCTTCGATACACACAGGGACCACAGGATTCCGCCAATGCCGAAATGCCAGTAGACAACGGCTAACACGCTGAAGCATGAACTGGTGAGAATATCGCCGATGGACAATATCAAAAACTGTTTCGACATTCGCTCCAGCCGCAAGATGGTTTGAGCCAGATTTAACAGCTCAGAGGGCAAAATCGCAAGCCCCACCGCCAACACATAGGTTCCATGGTTCCCAAGCCAAGACCTGGGGATGAAGGGATGCCCCACCAACATCGCCAGCCAACAAAACACAGCGCCCAAGGCGCAAAGAATAATTCCCGTACCAACGAGCTCTCCGCGGCGCCCTTTTTGTTGCGCCTCGTAATAGCTTCGCCCAACCCCAGCCTCGACCTGGAGCCCGCTAACCAACACCAGAACCGTAGAGGTGGTCAGAAGGATATCCAGCATTCCAAATTGGCTCGGGTTAAACACCCGCGTGTAAAGGGGAACCAGGAGAATTCCGATCAGGCGACTGGTCGCCCCGGCAATCCCATAAATGATCGTTTCTTTAAATATGCGTCTCAGCATCCGTTGCTACCAATGTATGCGATAAACCAAATATCGATCGGACTCACTCAATAATTTTAAACGCCGGCTGTCACTCGAATCATGAAATATCTCCTTAAAATTGGTCTTGTGCAGAACGCACGCGTTAATTCGATAGTCACGCAATACTTTTTCAAATGGCTCTTTTCGGATGAAAGGAAACTCTGAGAATGCGTCCCTGGCTCTGACTCCGCCAAACCGTTGCTCGGCGGACCATACGCGTGCAAATTCCCAAGGCGCCGTCATCAGGTACTTCGTCACTTGTTCGTCATTGGAACAAAATCGCACCGGCTCCCGACCGAATTCGGCTTCTATCATTTGGCGAATTTGGGCAAGCCCCGGATCCATCCGGCTTAAGCGTCTCGCCAATTCTCTTGCAAAGGCGATCTGCGCGACGTCCAGCAGCACGCAATAACTCAATAGGCCGAGCATCGCGCTTGCACCAAACCGCTGCAGCAGAGCATAGACGCCAACGATGGCCGCCACGGGACTAATCATCTCGATATACCGCTCCGGCTCTCCCAGGAAGCGTGTAACGCGGAAGGTGGTCAGGAGGAATACACAAAAACCGCTCAAGACAAGCTTTTCCCAGTCCTGCACCCCGGCATTCGTTGGGAGGAAGAGGAAATAAGAGCTGAGAGCGACAATCGCGAATGGATTCAAAAAGCTCACAATCAGCACGGAATTTTCATAGGCATAGGCTAGACCGGACTTCGGATTCTGCCGAATTTTAATCCAAATGTCCCAAATCAAGTCTCGCCAAAGGCTGTATCGCTTCTTGTTGACGAACACGGAGGCCAGATCGCTGGCGTATGCCTTCATGAAAAGAAATGTGTACTTTAAATAGTAAACGGCGTACTGTCGATTGATTACGACAAACAAAAGCAACGACGCGGCTCCGATAAAGAGCATTCGCCAATCCCTAAAACACAATCCCATCAGCACGGACATGAATATGAGGCTTTGCACCGCAAAGGTGTTGAATCCCCAAATGAAATAGCCGGCCGCAAGAAGAACCATTAATTTGGACCACTCTTGGCTGATTCCCATCTTGCCGGCAAGGCTTACACCAATCAAAGTAAAAAATAGCAGCCCCATAGGCCGCGAACTAAGGCCATAGTTTCTGGCGCTATAGGCGTGCTGAAATTGCGGCGTTAACGCCAAGCCCAGACTGGCCCATCCTGCTATCGCGGCAGTGCTCTGGTTGTGTCTCGCCGCCACAAAAGTAACGATGATGACGGCGCAATTGACCAATGGGTTAAGAAACGTTGACACCTTTTCAATCTGTGTGTCGCTCAGGAATGATAAACCCCAGTGGAGAAACAGGGGGGTGGCGCTGCAATGGGCCTCGTTGATCAGGCGTGGCACCTTCACAAATAGCCTATGCCTATTTTCTCGAACGACGCGCGCGAGGAACAAGTGAACTTGATGGTCCGAACCACGACCGGCCAACTGGTACGTCTGAATGTAAGACAATAGGAAGCAAACACATACGGCAATGGCGAGTAGGATAAATTGCATGCTCAGCGAGGGCCGGCCGCGCCAGGCTCACGAGCCGTATACTTCAAGTAAAAGCTCTTGGGAACCCGGTTCGTCTTATAGAGCAACCAGAAGAACCATCGTAGGCGCTCAAAGGTTCTTTTGTAGGTTTTAAATTCCCTGTAGGTCCTTTTCGGGAGATTCATCAGGCGCTCGAATTCCTCGTTCGTTAATCCCAACCTTTTTTTGACCATGGTCACCAGTTCTGGATCGAAGGGCGCTGAGTCTCTGATCAGGGCTAGACCCTGCTCGCGACTTATCTGGCCCGATCGGATGAGGGCGGAAAATCCGAGCAAGCGTCCATCGAATCCGAATCGCCGAGGTAGAAAATAACTGTGATAAAAAGCCGTGAACCGGTTTTCAAGATGATGGCCTTCATACCAACGCCACTCAAACTTTTCAGTCAGCAGGCGAATCGCATCCGCCTTGACGTAATTCATGTAGTAGAGAGGCCGCAACTTCTTTATTCCCCGGACCGCGACCCACCTCACAAAGTCCCAAAGCCATAAATTGGGAAATGTTTTGAGCGGATAGCTCCCGAATTGTTTTTGAATGCTTTCAATATACTTCCCGTCAAAATAGAGCCAACTCAAGGGTGAAATGCCTTCCGTCCGGAAGGAATGCCCTTCGAAAATGTGCCGAATGCCGTGCTTTTCGGCCGCCCGGTAAAGCGTCGTCGCCAGACCCAGGTCCGTAGGGGCTTCCAGATCGGGAACCCCCGACTTCAGAAACGATCGATAGATATCATCGTATTCTTTGTTATCGACCACGCAGGTCTCGAGCGGGATCTCCAAATGCCGGAGCATGGTTGATATATTCTCAACCGCAATGGTCGAGTCCCAAGTATTGTCGAAATGAACCGCGAGCGGCCGAAGGCCCAGCTGCTTTGCGAGGTAAAGCAGATAGGAAGAATCACAGCCGCCGCTCACCCCGACAATAATGTCAAACGCCTTGCCTTTGCCTGCCGCGCGGATTTCTTCGGACATGATCTGCAGCTGGCGCTTCCCTTGCTCGCCGGTCGGATATTCCGCGTCCATCACATCATGAATCCCGCAGTAATTACAGACTCCATGCCCATTGAACGTAATGTTGGCGATCGTCTCATCGTAGAGACAACGACTGCAGCGTCTCATGCGGAAACTTCCTCCAGCAGTCGAACCAAGTCCGTACGGCGGGGAAAACCGATCAAGACGGCACGGTTTTGGCCATGAAAAACCGCCAAGCTGCCCAATGCCGCCGCGGAAGCCTTCCCTTGATGAACGACTGTTTTGATGTCCTTCAGAGATCCCGCACCTCCACACGCAATAACGGGGATCCGCACACACGCTGTCACGCTCCGCACCAACTCCACATCGAAGCCTTCCATCGTTCCATCACGATCGATCGAGGTGAGCAGGAGTTCGCCCGCCCCCAATGATTCCATGCGCCGGGCATACGCGACAACTTCCTCCCCTGTCGGTTGACGTCCCCCGCGTGTAAATACGTCATAGCCATGGCCCGTTTTTCTCGCATCCACAGACACCACAATGCTCTGTCGACCAAATTCCGCCGAAACGCGTTTAACAAAAGACGGATCATCGGCTGCGATGCTATTTAAGGCCACTTTTTCGACGCCCAAAGCGAAGATCTTACGAATCTCGTCAACCGAGCGAATGCCGCCTCCATAGCACATCGGCATGAAACATTCATTCGTGATTTCCGACAAGAGCTGGAAGGGGGGCCCATTATGGCCGGGCGTTGCCCCGATGTCTAGAACAATCAACTCATCCACTTCCTTTTCGTTGTAGATCCGAATGGCGTTAATGGGATCGCCGATGTAATGGGGGTCTTTAAACCGGACGGTCTTCACCAGGGCGCCGTCCAGCACCAACAGACAAGGCATGACACGCGTCTGCAGCATTAAACGTCCCGCACAAAATTCTTTAAGAGCTGCATGCCAAAGCGATGGCTCTTTTCGGGATGAAATTGCGTTCCCATAATGTTTCCGCGACGGATGACTGAATCGAACTCATAGCCGTAGAGCGTTTTGCCGATCACGTCAGTGGCATCCTCACAGGCCAGATGATAGGAATGAACGAAATAAAAGCGGTTTTCCTTTTCAAGACCCTTAAGCAAAGAATCTTCGCGCACTGGCCGTACCGTGTTCCAACCCATATGCGGTGTACGAAGAGGTTCGCTGGAACGCTCGAGCTGAAAACGGAGGGTGTTTGCCGCGAGCCATCCTAATCCAGCACGCGAGCCCTCCTCGCTTCTTCGTGTGAACAATTGCAGACCGAGGCAAATTCCGAGAATAGGCGTCTTCTTTTGAATCACGCGTTCCTGCAAGAGTTCCCTCAAATGCAGTTCCTCTAGATTCTGCATCCCCTGATCAAAAGCACCGACGCCGGGAAGAATTAATTTGTCGGATTCCTTTATCACTTGAGGATCTGAAGAAACAACGACTTCCGCGCCAACTTTCTGCACCATATTAAGGACGGAGCCGACATTCCCCATGCCATAGTTTATGATGACAATCATTTCTTATTCGTCAAAAGACGGACGGACCCATTTTTTCCGACAAGAACGCGGCCCACGGGTCTGCAGGGAGATCCAAAAGCCACGGTGAAGGGGGGAATATTCCGGTTCACGAAGGAACAAGCCCCTATGACAGAATGATGCCCTATCTTAACGCCCTCCGAAATGACCGTCTGGCTGCCGACATAGCAATGATCGCCGACCCTCACCGACGCATATTCATATTTTGTTTTGCCACCTGATACAGCCCATTTCACTGAATTGTGGGTGTAAATCTGCACTCCGGCGCTGATACTGCAATAGTCGCCGATGGAGAGCTTCCCCGAACCATCCAACAACGTATAAGGGCCAATCCAGGTATGCGCACCCACCGAGACATCCCCATAAACATAGCTGTTCTGATAGATGCTGGCCTGCTTGCCAAAACGGAGATGGCGGGCACGTTCCCAACGATCAAAAAGCAATTCCTCAAATGGCAGATCTCGTTTCCATCGTTTGTTCATCTCATGACGGAGGATCAGATCCGCCGCTTTGAGCTGTTCAAGAAAGTGTTTGGCATGATTGGTCTTCATATTTTTCATTTCTCCATAAATTCCCGTAACCACCACTCAAAACTCACCAAAGACCAAATGAAGAGGCGGTGGTTCGAACGGCCCGAGGTATGTTCATCCAAGCGCCGTGTGACATAGGCCGGCTGAAGATATTCATAGATCCGCGCCTGGGGATCCCGCAGCAGATGGTTTACATAATCAATGCTCTCCCCGCGGAACCAGCTCGCATCCGGCGCGCTAAATCCTTGTTTCGCCCGGCCGGTAACCTCGCTTGGGATCAACCGCTGCATCGCTTTACGCAGCACCGTCTTGCCGGCTCCCGTTCGGATCGCCACCGAGTTATATTTGCGCACATCGTCTTCATCCACCGTTTCCGCCGCGTGCGCAAAATTGCTCAATTTATGAGTGGCCGGCAAGCGGCAGGCAAAATCAACCAAATCATTGTCCAGGAATGGCACACGCGTCTCCAGGGAGTGGGCCATGCTCACTTTATCTTCGACCACCAGGAGTCCATGGAGAAACGTTTTCAGTTCAAAATACAGCGATGCGTTCACGAAGTGCTCCGGCGTTTCAAGCGGCAGGGAGGTCTCCCGAAAGACGCCTCGAAACACCTCAAAGGTGGAACGATCCTTGAGTCCCAAACGCACCGCGTCGTTAAAAAGTAGCGATTTTTCCTCATCGGGCACCAGCCTCTGCCAAAATGCATAATAGTTCTTGAAGAATTCGTCGGCGTTGCGGCTGTTCATCCCACGATAGTAGCGCCACGGATAGCCGCCGAACAACTCGTCGCCTCCGGCTCCGGAAATGACTACCTTTACGAATTTACCAGCCAAACGGGCGATGTAATAATTCGGATAACATTGCCCCACGCGCAAATCTTCGAGATGCCAAATCAACTCGGGCATCACGGCCTCCATATCTCCCGCATGCATAACCATCTCATAATGCTCTGTCTTCAGCAAATTGGCCAACATTTCTGAAGCCGCGCGCTCGTCAAAACCGAGCTCAAGACCAGAGGCAGAGGACAAATCAAATCCGCCAGTGAAAGTCATTAATCGCCCGAGGCTTTGCCGGGCCACCGCGACTAGAGACCCCGAGTCCATTCCGCCGCTCAAGTAGGCGCCGACCGGCACATCACTAACCAGCTGCCGGTTGACCGCACGGACAAAAAGCGTGTATAGCTCGTCGACCGCTTCGTCTTCGGAAAGAGTTAAGCGATCCTGTGCAAACGGATAGTCCCAATAACGCGCCTGCACGGGTGTCCCCGAAGGATCTACATTTAAGGCCAGCGTACACCCTGGCGGCAACAGCCGAATGCCCTCGAAAAGGGTGCGGTCCGTGAAAACATTTTGGAACGAAAAATATTCATCCAGGGCATGCAAGGATACCGTTCGACGAACATTCGGATGCTTGAGAATGGCTTTGATCTCGGAGGCAAAAAGGAAAACACCGTCCTTAAAATACCAATAGAGAGGTTTGACGCCAAAGCGATCGCGGGCTAAAAAAAGACGGTGACGACGGCGATCCCAAATCGCAAAGGCAAACATCCCGTTGAAGCGGCAGACACAGTCATCACCCCACCGAAGATAAGCTTCTAACAACACTTCCGTATCGGTTCTTGACCGGAACGTGGATCCCAGTGTTTCAAGTTCCTTTCGAAGATCCTGGAAATTGTAGATTTCGCCGTTGTACACAATCACGGCATCCTTGGACAGGCTGGCCATCGGCTGGTTACCGGCCGATGTCAGATCGAGGATGGCGAGTCGCCGGTGTCCCAAAGCCACAGAACCTTCGACATAGACTCCTTCATGATCCGGACCCCGGTAGGATAGGCAAGAGACCATCTGGCTGAGAACCCCCTCGGGAAGGGACCTCTGGCGCAAATCCATGCATCCGACAATTCCACACATGGCTAAGGCAACCTTGCCCGAACGGTAAAGCCGCTTTCTTGAGCGTCAAAATGAACGATCGAAAGATGGGCATCCTCGCACCAGCGGCGCACTTCCTCTTCCGTATGGCGGTGCGCATAGGCCGGGTGGTACCAATCGAAGTTGACATGGTGGTTTTCTTCAAATTTGAATGTTTCATTCCAAAAGAGTTTTGCGAAATTCCAATAGACAAATCGCTGGATATCGTAGGAACCTGCCTTAATGCCCAAATCGGAGATATCCTCTTCCACACGTACCTGCCCGTGCATGGACGCCAGGGACTTTCCCAGCTTCGTGAGCGGCTTTAACCGCTCCCAGGCTACTTCGGGCGGCAGGGTGGCCAGAAAGTTTCGAACATAGTCGTCCGTGAATTCACGGATGGGGCCCTTCTTACGGTAGACGTAGAAGAGGATTTCTCCAGCCGGAGCTAGAACGGTTAGTAGCGACCGGAAGGCCTTTTCCGTGGACGGCGTGTGATGCAGTACGCCTTCGGAGAAGATTAGGTCGAACGTCTTTTCTTTGAACGGAAGCTGCAACAAATCGGCCTGCACAAAGGAGGTTCCACCGATGGTTCCCAGGCGAGAGCGAGCCACATCGATGGCGGAGGAGATGTCGGCCCCCACCCATTCCGCGTGGCCGCCGCGGCGCCAGCCCTCGTCCATCCAGAGGGACGCACTGAACCCGCTTCCACAACCCGCATCCAAAATGCGCCTGCCTTTGGCGAAGAACGCTTGCATGTCATTGACGTTCTGGAACCCATAGCGCGCAACCAGCCATCTCCGGGACGCATCATGCACGCCTGGCGAATCGTAGGTGTCCTGCTGCGACCATTTGTATCCGAAACTTTTTTCTGTTTGCTTTTGCCGCGCATCCTCGGTGAGCACAAAGCGCGGAATCGCATTTCGGACGGGGTAATCGTTGCCTTTGGAATGTAGGGTGCCCTCCAGAACGTCCCCCGCTGTTTCCATAGCCGTCTCCAGCGTCAGAGCCGACTTGGAAACCGGATCCGCCAAAAGTTTGAGCAGTTCCTTACGCATGGATAGCTTCTTTGAGCTTCACGCACACCAAATTCATTTCCGCATCGGTCATTTGCGGAAATAGAGGCAAGGCCAAGCTCAGCCGGTCAGCGAGAGTCGCGTTCGGATAATTTTCAGCCCGCAGGTCGTATTTTTTCACGTAATAACCGAGCAAGACTGGCGCATGCGTCCCCTGGCGGGTCATGATGCCCTGTTCCTCTAAACACATCATGACGTGATTGCGCTTTTTATGCAGCCGCTCGATGTTTTTCAACGATGGCGTCTCCGGGCGAAAAAGACTGACGTAGGCCTGATAACCATGGACATACCCATCGGGAACCTTCGGGAGCCGGAGCCAAGGGAGCGAGGCGAGTTCACGGTCGTAATCATGCGCGCGCCGCGTGCGTTGCTCCAAAAGCTTCGGTGCCCGGTCCATCTGGACGCAGCCGATGGCGCCCTGAATATCTGTCATGCGATAGTTGTAGCCCAGATGATCGTACTCCGCCAGAAGGAAACCCGCCTTGCCCTGATGACGGGACAAATCGGTGCGTGACGCCCCGTGATCGCGCAGCGAACGAATGAGCTGATCCAGGTCGGATCGGCGAGTCGTGACCATGCCTCCTTCCCCGGTTGTAATGGATTTCCGCGGATGGAAGCTGAAGCATCCGGCGTCGCCGAATAATCCCGCATGGGTGCCTTGAATCTGGGCTCCGAACGCGCAAGCAGCATCCTCGACAACCCAAAGATGATGTTTTTTCGCGATATTCAGGAGCGGAGGCATCTTCGCGCACAAGCCGAACAGGTGAACAGGCAAAATGCCAACCGTCCGGGGGGTGATCAGAGACTCGATTTGGGCGACATCGATATTAAAAGTATCCAGATCAATATCGCAAAAAACAGGGCGCGCCCCCATGTATTCCACAACGTTGGGTGTGGCGACCCAGGTCAAAGCGGGTACGATCACTTCATCTCCCGGCTTCAGTCCCAGCGCGGCCACCACCATATGCAGAGCGGTGGTGCAGGAACTTGCCGCGGCGGCAAACGGGGCGCGTGAGTAGGCCGTAAATTTCTCTTCGAATTTCCTGACGCAGGGGCCCTGAACGATCCAACCGCTTTCCAGCACGGCCTGAACCGCCTTGGATTCTTCAGGGCCAAAGACCGGCTTGGTAATCGGGATGTTCATGAGGATTTGGCAGGAGCGCTGCGCCGCCTCCATTCCACAACGCTGCGCAATCCTTCTTCGAGGGTAATCTTGGCGCGGAACCCGAGTTTTCGCTCCGCTTTCTCGATGCTGCCCAGGCGGTTGGTGACAAACATCTGTTCTTGAGGTCGATACTCGGGTTTGAGAGAGGATCCGGTCAATTTCAGAAGATGCGTCACCAACTCATTAATCGTTGTCTTAACACCCATGCCGACATTAAACACATCATCGGTCGCGTCACTCTGAAGCGCCAAAACGTTGGCACGCGCCACATCATACACATGAACAAAATCATAGGCCTGGGAACCGTCCCCGAAAATGACAGGCGGGTGGCCTTCATCGATCCGGTCGAGCACTTTCATCACCACGCTGACGTAAGCACCCCGGTAGTCCATCCGGGGGCCATATACGTTCATGTATCGTAAGCCGACATAGTTCAATTTATGCTGCTCGTAAAACGCCCGAAAAAACTGTTCCCCGGCGATTTTGGTCGCCCCGTACATCGTCCGGTTATTGAAGGGATGCTCTTCGGT
>JBGPLV010000031.1:0-11370 GCA_041486625.1 Elusimicrobiota bacterium | reverse complement strand
TCGCCAAAGACGGAGGTCACAAAAAGAAAAGCCAGATAGCTATTTTTCTTGTGGTGTGTCTTTTCCCACACATGCGCGTAAGGATCCCTCCATTCCCCCGGGCTCCAGCCAGGGGGTGTTAAGAGAGTCTTGAGCGGAGTCGCTGTTAAACGGATCTCGTCGGATAAAGGGAAATCCGCTGGCACTGGCGTGAGCTGTCCCGTCTGGCGATAGTTGTGCCCGATCAGCCAAGGCGTCAAAAGCAAACCACTGATGCTTAGGGCTCCTATGACGGGGAGAATCCTCTGATACGGAATCACCCGAGCCAAACCCAGGAACCCCAAGATCATGGTAAGCGCCGCGATGGGATAAATCACGCTTAGTTTTGTGTATAAACCAGCCGTGGCCAGGACGCCTAAGAGTATGAGTCTCCACGGCCGCGCTTGGTCGATCCATTCACGCGCCATCACAAGGATGGCGATGGACAAAAGGATCGCCAGCGAGTCGTTGTTGTAGGTCGTAAACATGAAGAGAAAGGCGGGCGTCGTGGCGATGAAAAACAACACCATCGCCTGCGTCGGAGGAAACACGCCGCAGCGGGTGAGCTGCCGGCTCATCAACAGGAGAGAAAGGCTCCCGTAGAGTACCGACATCAAACGAACGCGAAAAACATGGCTCAGGTCATTGGGAGAAAATAACGTGTTCACCATGTAATACAGGGGAGGCTGGTAAGTTTCCCATCCTTCGCGGGGAAGCGCGAGCCGATGTTCGTTATAAAGAATCCGTGTGTGCTCCACGTGCCCGCGCAAATCGTGGTTGAAGGCTCCGGCAGGGCTTCGCAGGATGAATAAGCATGCGTAAACGATCCATAAGCCGAGTCCTCCGACGAGCAGCCCGGAGGGTAAACGGGGACTCCAACGGAGGTCTTGCATCAACTGCATTCCATAATCAAGTGGGTGTAGGGAATTCTCAGCATGTTGTTGTAAATCGTGGGTTTTACCTCCGCGAAGGTCCGCTGGGCCAGCGCGAGATACTCTTTTTCTCGGCGCACATAGGCCCCCCGGTCACCGGCAAGAATGTACCGCGCAACGGCCGATTGATTCTCCGTGTAACAGCCGTCCAGCGTGATGAAGCGTCCGCCCGGTTTCAGAATCGCTCGGGCCGTCTGGAACAATTGCGAGGCCTGCGGCGTGTCTAAGTGATGGAGCACCCCCAAGGCCAGGACGAAGTCATAGCTGGAAAAGGAGCGTTCCATGCCTGGCTGAAACTCCTGCAAGAAAAAAGAACCTCGCGATCCGTATCGTCGCTGGGCGGCCCGGATATACGCCGCGCTCTGGTCGAATCCCTGATAGTCTACTGTCGGAAGAAAAGCCAAAATGTCCGCCATGCCGCAGCCGATATCCAGAATGCGGTCGCCGGGCTTGGCGCGAATGTGGCGAACGGCGCAGGTTTGGCGCAGCCGCGAAGCCCCGATCATTTTATTGAAGAATCCAAAAAGGGCGGGATGGGCTAGAGCATTTCGAAGATCCATCAGCACGTAGGCCTCCGGTCAGAAAAGCGTCTTCAGCGCACGAATGACTTGATCTTGTTCGGACGGCGTCATGGAGTTGTAAAGGGGCAATCGGAGAAGCCGGTCGCTTGCGCTTTCGGTCACGGGGAAGTCTCCTTTGCGGTAGCCGAAACAACGGCCCATGGCGGAGAGGTGCAGCGGGAGAAAGTGAAACGTCGCGTAAATGCCCTTGCGTTGCATCGCCGACATCACGCGCTGGCGTTCGTGCCCCGTCTCAAAGAGCACATGAAAAAGATGGTAGGACGATTCACAGTCTTTCGGGATGATGGGCAGCTGCAGAAGGCCCCGCGCTTCCAGAGGCGTCAGCGCCTCGTGATAGCTTTCATAAAGATGCCGTCGTCGCCGCGTGATGGCCTCGAGTTTTTCCAGCTGCGCCATGAGATAGGCCGTCTGAAGCTCGGAAGGGACGTACGAGGACCCCCGGTCGACCCAGCTGTATTTATCGGTCTCTCCGCGGTAGAACGCTTCGCGATTAGTTCCTTTCTGGCGGATAATTTCGGCGCGTCGCGTGTATCGGGATTCCATGATGACGAGGGCCCCCCCTTCTCCGCACATGCAGTTCTTTGTTTCATGAAAACTAAACGCGTTGAGCGCGCCAAAGGTCCCGGCGGGACGTTTACGAAATCGCGCCCCGAGGGCTTGCGCGGCATCTTCCACGACCGTGAGATGATGTTTGCGCGCGACGTTCATGATCACGTCCATCTGGCAAGGAACGCCCGCGTAGTGCACGGGGGTGATGGCCGCGGTGCGGCGGGTGATCGAGGCTTCCACGAGACGCTCGTCCATGTTCAAGGTATCGGGTCGAATATCGATGAACCGCGGCTTCAGGCCGCGCAGCACGAAAGCGTTCGCGGTGGAAGGAAATGTAAAGGAGGGGCAAAGAACCTCCTGCCCGGGCTCGGTCGGCAGAAGCAAAAAGGCCAGCTCAAGGGCATGGGTGCAGGAAGGCGTCAACAGAACACGCCGCGCGCCCAAGAGGTGTTCCAAATAAGCGGAACAGCGCCGGGTATAAAACCCGTCGCCCGAAATCTGGCCGCGCCGCAGGGCATCCCCTATGTAGCGAAGTTCGGATCCCACCAGCGCCGGACGGTTCAGAGGGATACGGAATTTATTTTTCATTTTCGAGTCTCTTCGTTATTCGGATCTCATAAATATGGCCTCGAAGCACAAAGAAAGCCGGATATCGGTTGACATCGGCGATGCGCAGTAGATTAAACTGGTCTCTTAGTGGTTTGTTGATGTTCAGCTGGCAATCATCGGGGGTTCGACGCAGATAATAGGTGGAACGCCCTCGTTGAGGAGTACCTTTATTTATGAGAACATCGAAGTGCTTGATGAAATAGAGAATCATCTGGCGCATCGTCCGAGTGGTCTCCCCTCGGATCTCATCGAGTAGTTCGTGCCCTTGCAAGGTGATTATCCCGCGAAGATAAACAGGTCCCGCATCCACCTTTTCAACGGCCTCGAACAACGTGACCATAATGCGATTCTTCCCCTCCAGGATTTGCCAGGACAGCGGAGACCAGCCTTTGCCTTTGGGAAGCCCGCTTTCATGTAACACGATATTATGTCGATTCCGTGCAAGCAACAACGTCGGCACCAAGTGGGTAAAACCTAAAAGAAACAAGACGTCCCCTCGGGGGATTTGGGACGCCCGATGCACTGTCCAGACGTTGTGACCGATTCGCTGGAGCTGTTTTGCCAAGCCCGGAACGAAGTCGTTTTTCCAACTGTCAGCGTCCGAAAGAATGCTTATCTTCATGAATGGCGAATACGGTCCGGATACCTAGTTTTCCGATGTCCTTGCAATCGCGACAATAGAGGATCCGAACCATCGATTGCGAGCCATCCAGGTCCGCATTTCCCAGGTCGTCACCGCGTACAGCAGGCGATTAAGCCTGGGAGAAACCACCTGGAATGTCCGCGCATCACAATCCGGCCGCCATTTCAGTCCCAACCGCTGGATTACAAAAAACGGGAACAGAGTGCCGAAGAGAAAGAAACTCTCTCCCACAATAAATTGCGCCGCCTCCAGTTCCGATACGAGTTCGTGCCGCGAGTATCGCTTACGGTGATGAGAGTGCTGGTCGTGAGTCGTCCACAACCATGAGAATGCGGGAACGGTCGTTAATAAGCGACCGGATGGCTTCAGTTGGGCGTAAAGACTTGCCAACAATTCCACCGGTCGGTCCACATGCTCGATCACGTCCATCGCGAGAATCAAATCGAACGATTCTCCGGAAGGAATATCCCTCTGCACCTCCCGCCGCCCAGCGCGCTCGGGTTTCGCCTCAGGATCGACCCCCACGAGCCGGGTCAGTCGGCCACCGCAGCGCGCTTCGAGATAATCTAGGTTGATGCCGGTCCCGCAACCGATCTCAAGTACTGCAAGAGAGGCCGCGGGATCCAAGCGTTCAAGAACGCGATCGATCAGGCCGAAACGGGAGCGGACCCACCAGTGATCTTTCTCAAAAGCAGCGCTTTGGGCGTCTGACGCGTAATCGAGATTCATGGGGCGGTCGACCGCGCGTTTTCTCGAGAAGCCGGCAGCACTTGCCGGACGATGGCTCTCGGACGCTGCTTGGTCTCCGAGAAGACTTTCGCCAAATAGATCCCCAGGACTCCGATGAATAAAATCGTTAAGCCGCCCAAAAACCAGATGGACACAATCAGAGACGCCCATCCCGTGAGCGGAATGCTGTGGAACAATCGAAGCTGGAGCAGCCAAACAATGTAACTGCCGGCCCCCAGGCTCAGAAGCAATCCGGTGTAGAAAATAAAAACGAGTGGTTTATTACTAAAGGACGTAATGGCATCGACAACGAGTGAGATTTTGCGCGCGAACGTATAGGTGGTAATTCCTTTGGAACGCTTCGTTACTTTGATCGGAATCTGAAGGTAGCCGGCATGCGGCCACAGTCCATGAACAAAAATCTCCCGTTCCTGATAGCGGAGCAGGGAATCGACGTAGCGCCGGGTCATGAGACGCGCCGTCGTCGCGTCGAAAGGCAGCGGGGTATTGGTGAGGTAGTTGAATAACGTGTAGAAAAGCCACCCTGTAAAGCGTTCGAAAATGGCTCCTTTTCTTCTTTCTTGGACCCCGTATACGACGTCGGAGTTGCGGGACCGGAGCGTTTCATGAAACGGAAGAAGCCATTCGGGATCTTCTTCCAGATCGCTGTCGATTAGAAAAATATGGTTTCCCCGCGCATACGAGAGGCCGGTGAGAAGTGCCTTATGGTGCCCAAAATTTCGCGACAGATCTACAATGACCACGTGCGGATCTTGTCTTTGAAAGGCGATCACGACGGCGAGCCCGTCATCCGGCGAACCGTCATTCACCAGAATAATTTCATAGTCGGTCGTTAGGGCCTGAGCGGCCGCGGTGGCGCGGCGATAGAACTCCGCGACATAAGGACTGGAGCAGTACAGAGTGGTCACGACGGACAACTCGACCGAGGGCTTCATGGGATGATCCCTAGAGCCAGCCCAGCGCCCGTCGTGTCGAAAAGAACAACATCCAAGGCCGATCCGCCTCGTCCAGGGACGAACGATTGATGATATTCATCAGAACAAGCATACAGAAATGCTAAGACCAATGACCAGGTGAAGACCCGCTTCCAAGACCAGAACGTGCTGCTGGTGAAGGCGCGCGCCAGCAGCCTCGCGAGGACTCCAAACACAAACATATGCGCCATTTTGCGGAGGATGATGTCGTACCAAGCTTCCGTGATACGGAGGTAGGGAATGCCGGACAAGTAGAAGATAAAGGCCGCCCAGACGAGAACAGGCAACCACAACGACAAGAAGCGTTTCATCGTCGTTTCCAGTCCTGATAGGCCGGATACCCGGTCTGAACCTTCATAAGGATCTCCCAAACCGTGTTGCGAGGAAATACAACGACTCGCCGGAGACGGTAGAGGTTTTGGGAGTGATCCCGGGGCGCGTTATCGGTCGCAAACGCGGCCTCAAATCCGGCCTCTCTCGCATAGTGGTCCACCGAATTATCGGTTTCCCCGTAGGGATAGGCAAAGAGTGTGACGGTCTCCCCCAGCGTCTGTTCCAGGACCTGTTTAGACTCGGCGATCTCGCGTTTGGCCGCAACCGGCGAAACGCGTGTCAAATGAACATGCTGGCAGGTGTGGGCGCCGATGGCTATTCCCGCCGACTTGAGCCGGCGAAGCTGATCAGCCGTTAAGAGTTTCGCGCCGCCTTCATCCCACACATTGGAGCCTCCCAGCTGGCCCGCTACGGCAAATACCGTGGCGGTGTAGCCCAACTCCTTGAGCACGGGTAACCCCATCGTCAGAACTTCCTCATACCCATCGTCAAAAGTCACGGCAAACGAGCGTGATGGGACGCTTCCCCCCTGGCGCAGGACGCGGATGTAGGCAGGCAGCTCCATCGTGCGGTACCCCAGGCGCTTCAGCCAGAGAAGCTGCTTGCGAAATTGGTCCTGGCTGACCGCGATGCGTTTTGGGTCCACATGTTTGGTCGGATCCTGGGCTAGAAGCCGATGATAAGTCAGGATCGGAAGATAAGTCATCAGCGCAGGGCCTTTTGGTAAACGCCTTCTACCTGGGAGGCGACCGTCCGAATATCAAAATGCTTTTCCACTTCAGAGCGTCCCCAGCGATTCATCCGCTGCACATCGCTTCTGGGGTTTAGGAGATCGCGCAAGCCCGCTTCAAGTTTGGCGGGATCAAAGTCTCTCGGCTCCACGTGATCACCCAGGTTCGTTCGCAACGCGGCGGACCAGATTTCTGGCCGGCAGAGCCCCAACGCCCCTCCTTCACCCAAGAGGATCACAGGCCGCCCTCCCGCGAGACATTCGAGCGCCGAGCGGCCCGCCGCGATCGCGCCGTCAGAATTGCGGATGAGCGTATGCAGATCCTTCACGTATCCTAGCGTTTCGATGGTGGACGGCGCGATGTGTGAGCTAATGATGGAGAGTTGACGGATAAGAGCCTCGCGCCTTACGTCAGGAATTTGACCTACTATTTTGTAGTGCGCCGGGGGCACGGTGCGTGACAGGCGCTCAAGAACCTCCAGGAAAAACTGAAACGCTGGCCAACGCCCTCCCGTGAGCCGGCCGATGAGAAGCACCTGCTTCATGTTCGGAGTCTGGCGTGGTGAAGGAACCGCTTGAGCGAGATTGATTCCGTTTCGGATGAGGTGAATCTTGTCCGCCGGATGCTGGAAGTGCCGGCGCAGATGATCGACGACCACTTCGTCGATGGCGATCGTCTGGTCACCGAGGCAGGGGAAGAGTTTTGAAAAAAAGTGTAGGGGAAGCGGCTGGTGAATGGTGGTGACATAAGAAATGCCGGTCAGTCTTGCGGCCTGCGCCGCCACCCAATGCGCGCGCCGGGAGTGGGAATGGATCAGCTGGATGCCGTTCGATCGGACATAGGAGGCCACGCGCCAGGTATTGAAGATCCCCATGGGAAACGCTTTGCGGTGGATAGGCATGGACTGGTAAGTCTGGCCGCCGTAAAGACGGTCGGAGATCCAAAACACATCGTGTTTCCCGCGCCAGGCTTCAGCCAGGGAAACGCAGTACATCTCAGAACCCGCCGGTTCCAGGCAGGATAAAAGGAAGAGAACTCTCACGGCTTGGCGATGAAGGACTTAATCCCGTTCACGATGGCGTTGGCGAAGTTTTTCTGGAATTTGGGATCGAAGAGGAGTTCCTCTTGTTCGGGAAGGATGATATAGGCCTGCTCGGTCAGGACAGCCGGCATCTGGGTCATCCGGCAGACCGCAAAATCCGCGTAGTACAGACCCCGGTCGGGAAGGACCGAGAGGTGTTTGCGGTAGCCTGCGTGAATCGCTTCGGCCAGTGCCTGGCTTTGCGGCTGATAGAAGTAGATGCTGGAACCATTATTCCAGAGCGGATTTTCGCCGAGGCCGGACGCGTTGCAGTGAACGCTCACGAAAAGGCGGGCCTTACTCTTCCAGGCGATGCGCGGACGGTCATAGAGAGGCACATCCATATCGCGGTCGCGGATGAGAAACGGCTTGGCCCCTGCTTTCTCAAGCGTTTCCCGTAGGATTTTTGCGATCTGGAGGTTGGCTTCTTTTTCCAACATCCCGTGCGGCCCGATGGCACCGTTGTCGGAGCCTCCGTGGCCCGGGTCCACCGCGATCACCATCCCGCGAAGCGAATCCACTGTCAAGGGTTTGCGGACTTCAATGACCATGGTCGTTCCCTCATAACGGATGTCAAAGCCCCACCACTTTTTAAATTTGGGTTCGATGACCAACTGGCAAGTATCGGGTGAAATCTGCCGCCAGCGCACCAGGCGTACCAACGGGTCCGCCGGATCGTAGCGGATCAGGTCCGTTTTGTTGGCCGCGCCGAAAAGCGTGACTGCGATCGAGGGAGGATCCAGTGTCTGTTCCACCCGATAAGGCAGGACGTCGCTCAAGGGAACGCGCACAAGCGTGCTTTCGCCTTCATAGGTGATCGTCATGTTGGTCACCATGCTTTGCGCGGCGGCGCTCCCCCGGGGGAGCTCCTGGATCGCGGTGTCCTTCACCCATCCGGACTGGGTCGCTGAGAACTGGACACGCCACTGGCTGCCGATCTTGCCGGTCAGGCGCACGCGCATCCCCTTATAAAGGAATACGTCATAGCCCCCCTCCGTCGACGTGCGGGCGGCCACGGTATCTTCCATGACGACACCGACCCGGGGCGCGTCGCCCGATTCGATGGTGAGACGGCCTTTTGCGCGTTCTTTGCGCAACCCCTTTTTCTTGAGGGTCACCACAATATCTGCCCGCACCGCTCGATGGCCCGGTTGGATCACGTAGCTTCCTTCATAAATCCCTCGGGATCCGGCCTCCATCATGGGAACATGCTGGGCCAGGCCTTCGATGGCAAATTCGGCGTGGCCCTGCGGCGAGCCTTGGAAGGTCACTCGGACGATGTCCCCGGCCCCGAGGAGCAGATCTTCGGCCGGCGTGACGGATTCCTTAACGATGACTGTCGGCGTGGAAGGACTCATCACAAAGCCGGGAGCTACATTAAAGCGGCGATCGAGGTGTGCGGTTTGGCCACCCGGCGCTTTGGCGTCCAAACTAAGGAGAACGTCGCCAGGCACGAGCGGCACCATCGTGAGATATCCGCCTTTGGAATGGACAGGGATGGTGCTGCCATTAATCGTGAGCGTGGAGCCCGGCACAACGGCCCCGAACACGAACACCTCCTTGAGCGGGGGGAGTTTGGCGCCTTCGAGCGGATGAATGACGGTAATCCAGGCTGGCGTCGAGGCCTGGACCGGAGTCGGCGTCGATACCGCCACCGGTGTTGGCGTCGATACAACTGTGGTTTCGGCACGAAGGCTGCTGCCAATTGTTATCAGCGTCATTCCGGCGAAAGCCGGAATCCATCGAAACGTCATTCCCGCATGTCGTAGGCGGGAATCGATCATTGTCTTTAACGGACGTGATGGATCCCCCGCCAGAGGCCGCGGGGGATGACGATTAGAAGGGTTAAACGACGTACTTTCCCTCCGCTTCTTTCTGGCGCATCGCTTCGAGCTCCGCGCGCTGGGTTTCATAGCCGGAGCGGCCCATGAGCGCATGGGTGTAGACTTTCGCCAATTCCACTCCCGGCTGGTCAAAGGCGTTGATGTTCATGAGCTCGCCCATGTAAGCCACTGCCATCTCAAAGAAGAAAATTAGCTCCCCGACCGTCATCTCCGAGATCTCATTGACCGTGATCGTCAGGTTGGGTCGCTGCGCCCTGGTGAGCGCCGAGCGCGTACCCTGTTCTTCCGCCTTTAGAAGTTCATTTAGGGTTCTGCCGCCGAGATAATGGTCTTTGTCCACCTTGGGGATCAGCACCTTTTTGCCGAAATCCGCCACCGAGAGAAACGAAATGATTTTGTCATAAGGGCCTTCCATATACAGCTGGGCCTGGGAGTGCTGGTCGGTGACGCCCAGCGCCTTAATCGGAGTCGGTCCAGCGTTCACGGTCCGGCCGTTCCGGTCTACTTTTTTCCCTAGGCTTTCCGCCCACAGTTGACGGTACCAGTCCGCGACGCTGTAGAGGTTTTGGGAGTAAGGCATGAGAACGGAGAGCTTCACCCCCTTTTGATAGTAGAGATATTGGATGGCCGCATAAGCCGCGGCGGGGTTTTGTTTGAGAAATCCGCCTTGGCAGCGCGCGCGCATCGTTTTGGCGCCGGCCAGAAGCTCTACAAGATCCACCCCGGTTAGAGCCGCGGGGACGAGGCCGACCGGAGTGAGCACCGAAAATCGTCCCCCGACATTTCCGGGGACTGTAAAGCTGGTCATCTTCTCACGGGTCGCCAGCTCCCGCAAGTATCCCTTTTGGATGTCCGTCGTGATCACGAAATGGCCCGCCGCCTTCTTGGCTCCTACCTTTTCTTCCACCGCTTTACGGAAAATGAAGTAAGCAGCGAGAGACTCCGCCGTCGTTCCGGATTTTGAGATGACGTTAAAAAGGGTTTTTTTGGGGTCTACGGCACACGCGAGATCCGTGGCCCAGCGCGGATCGACATTATCAAAGACGAAAAGCCGCAATCCTCCTTTGCGCGCTTTTCTATCGCCTAAGTTCCAGTACGTAGGACGCAGGGCCGTCTGGACCGCGATATTTCCGAGAGCGCTGCCCCCGATTCCCAACGCGACGAGCGTGTCGAACGAACCACGCGCCTTACGAGCCCAGGACATGATCTTTTTGGCTTCTTCTGTGTTGTTGGGAAGGTCGACAAAGCCGAGTTTGCCAGCGTTGGCCTGGCGCATCACGCTTTCGTGCGCGTCCCTTAAGCGCGTCTCCATCCCGAAGAGCTCGGGTTCGGTTAAACCGTGCTCAATACCGATGGAGTCGACGAGACAATGGGTGAAATTCACGGACAACACAAAGGAATTGTGGCAATACCGTCAGGTGAGAGTCAAACGACTACAAACGGGGTTTTTCGATTGGTTTTTGTTTCTCGGCCCAAGCGCGAATACCGCCGGATAGATTATAGATGTCCTTATACCCGTTCCGGGCCAAAATCTTGGCGGCTTTGGAGGAGCGGACGCCGACCGTGCAGTACACGAGGATCGGCTGGGTCTTGTCGGCGGGGAGCTCGTTCAATCGTTTGGAAAATTCCGTGATCGGCACGAGCCTGGCGCTCGGAATGTGACCGTCCCGGTATTCTTGGGCTGTCCGCACGTCTAACAAAAGAACACCCCCTTCCGCTAAGAGCTTTTCAGCGTCTGCCGGCCGCACGTTATGAATGGCGGAGGTTCTCCTAGCGCCGCAGAGCGCCAAAGCCGCCAGTCCGATGCAAAGATATCGCCGCATGTCAGGCGGCTTGAGCCTGCAATTCAGGCTCGGATATCGGAAAATCGACCTGCCGGACAGGCAGGCGAACGACGAAGGTCGTACCCTGATGGACCTCGGACTGGACTTCGAGGACTCCCTGGTAGTTCCCCACGATATCCCTGACGATGGAGAGTCCCAGGCCCGTTCCTTTGTCCGGGGCCTTGGTCGTGAAAAAAGGCTCAAAGATGCGTTTCCGGATCTCCGGAGCAATTCCTTCGCCGGTGTCCTTCACCGAGACCTTCACCCAGTGGCAGTTCGGGACCTCGATCTTGCGGTAGTCGGCGAGTGGTCGACCCGTCGTCAGGAGCACCGCCAGACGCACGAGCGCCACATGGGTGACAATCAACTCGCGTTCGCCGCTCGAACACGAATCGTGGAGCACCGACTGCACCCGGACACCAACGTCGTCGAGGGTCTCTCGCCCGAACATTCTCAGGCGGTCGGGACGCTCGAGCCACACGGCATACTCCCGCGGGTATCG